>JBEKGQ010000214.1:0-13269 GCA_050012715.1 Polyangiaceae bacterium | reverse complement strand
GCGCCAGATCGACGCGAGCCAGTCGCCCATCGCCCGCACCCAGCCGAGCGCGCGCCTCTTCATGGTCGCCCGCGGCCAGCACCTCGACATCGCGGCGCAGGCGCTCGTCGCCACCGAGGCCCTCGCCGCCGTCGTGCGAGAGCACGACCGCACCCTCGTCCTCACCGCGCGCGGCGACCTCGTCGCGGACGACGTGCTCTCCTACGACAACGACGGCATCGACCGGCTCACGTGGCCGCCGACCGGGCGCGCCGTGTTCCTCGCCACCGACGGCCGCGCCGAGCGCGTCATGCGCACCGCGGATGGCGCGGGCGAGATCCTCGTCCCGCTCCGCCTGGGAAGCCACTCGATGCACCTGCAGTCGATGGCCGGCGAGTCGCTCGGCCTCTTCGGCGGCTCGATGACCGTGCCCACGCCGACCCACGCGCTCGCCACGAGCCGCGCGACGCTGACGCTCGGGCTGCCCGATCGCGTGCACCCCCTCGCCGTCCTCGGCGGGGACGTCCCGTGGCTCGCCTTCGGCACCTGGGACGCGCTCGCCCTCGTCGCGTCGGTCGCCCTCGCGCTCCTCGCGCTCCGCGGACGCCTCCGCCGCGCGCTCGGCGCGGTCGCCCTCGGCGGCCTCTGGCTGCTCTCGCCGGGCGGCTGGATGCTCCTCGTCGGCGCGGGCGTGGTGTCGGCGGCGGCCTGGGCGACGGCGCGGCTCCTCCCGCGCGGGCCGCGGCTCGCGGCGTGGGCGGCGATCGGGGTCCTCGCCTTCGCCTTCGGCATCGCCACCATGAGCCACCGGGCTCCATCGCACCACGCCACCGTCGCGACGACGGTGACCAATGTGCCCGTCGCCGGCGACCAGAAGAACGCGGAGCTCGACAAGATGAAGGTCGCCCCCGACCAGGACGCGAGCGTCGCGCAGTCGGCCCAGGCCATCGTCGCCCAGGGTCAGGCCTGGTACGGCGAGGTGAACGCGCGCGTCGCGCTCGACGGCGGCATCGTGCAGGGCGTCGCCCCGGTCGCGCTCTCGCTCCCGGCGTACGAGCGGAGCATCACCATCTCCCGCGAGCTCGTCACGCGCGACCGGCCCCTCACGCTGCACCTCCTCTACGTCACCACGACCGGCCTCGTTCCCCTCGTCGGCCTGTGGCTCGCTTGCCTCCTCGGCCTCGTGCGCCTCCACGCCGGCGAGATCGCGCGCCTCGTCCGCCTCCTCCGCGAGCGCCTCGCCCGCCGCCCCGAGGCCGACCCGACGACCGCCCCTCCCGTCGCCCCGCCGCCCGTCGTCGCCTAATTCGACGAGCGCGATCCTCGACCGAGACGAGAGCAAAGGAGAGTAGGAGGGAAGGAGAAGGAAGGAGGGTCCTGGGTCGAGAATCCGCGACCATCTCTCTCTCCTTTCCTCCTCCCCTCCTTTGAGGCTTCTTCTGCTCTCGAAAGACGATCGCGCTCGGTCATTTTGGGCGCTCGCTACTTCACGACCGGGAGCTTCACCACCGTCTGCAGATCCTGCAGCGTGCGCTTGAACGCGGTCAGGCTCACGCTGCCGGCGATGATCAGCATCGCCCCGTAGGTCCTCGAGTCGACCAGGGTGAGCGACGGCGGGGACTCGTACGGGTCCACCGCGATGCTCTTGCCCCACGCGCACGAGAGCTGCGTGCCGAAGAGCAGCTCGCTGCCGCTCCCGTAGGACCCGATGCCGAGCGACAGCGTCGCGCGCTGGGTCCGCGTCTCGGCGAGGGTCCCGATGGGGGGCGACTGCGCGAGCGGCTTCATCGCCGAGAAGTCCGTGCTCACCCCGCCGAGCAAGCTCAGGCCCGACGACGTGAACCACTCGAGGCCGAGCGCCGCGTCGACGATGGGTTGCCCCGCCACCGTCAACGTCCGCGCCAGCGAGCTCGACGTGGCGGTCGACCCCACGAGGTCCGTCTGGGTCGTCTGCACCTCGGCGCGCGCCAGATCCGTCACCGGGAGGAACGTCGTCGCGTCGGCCTCCACGTGGGCGCGGGGAAGGTCGGCCCCGAAGCCCGCGCCGAGGCGCAGCGGCACCGGGGCGCGGTAGCTGCCGCTCGAGAGCGCCTGCTGCGTCATGCTGGTGGCCGCCTGCGTCTGGATGTTCGTCGTCCCCTGGTACTGGCCGAGGACGTGGGCGGACGGCGTCATCAGGCTGAGCCCGAGCGTCTGCGTGCGGTCGATGTGCCAGATCACCCCGAGCAGCGCGGTCACGTCCAGCGAGTACGCGTTCGCCCCCGTGTCGTACGCGGACGACGAGCCCATCCCCGCCGTGTCCGTCACCAGCGTGTCGACGCTCCACGTCGAGTTCGCGATCGTCCCCACCGCCTGCACCGACGCCCCCAGCGCCACCGCGTCGCTCACGTGCACGCTGTAGGACGGCCCCACGTAGAAGCGCGTCCACCACTGGTTGATCGAGAGCGCCTGGCTCGCGTGGCGCCCGGGCGTCTCGCCGGTGTACCCCGACGCGGTCGCGCTCACCGCTTGCCGCTCCGGCGTCACGATGCAGGCCGCGAGCTTGCGACGGCCCTTGCGGTGCCCCTCGCGGTCGCTGTCCTGGCCGGGCGTGTCGTCCTTCCGGCCGCCCACGCCGATGAAGAAGCAGAAGGTCGACGGGAGCGAGTCGACGCGCGACGTCGTGAGCGACGTGTCGGGGAGGGCCAGCGTGCCGGCCGGCGCGCTGCTGGGCGTGCCGGGCTGGTGGAAGCTCGAGAGCTGCGTCGTCTGGTACGAGTAGAAGTTCATGCTGAACGCGACGCCCGAGTCGTCGATGTGGACGACCGTCGCCGGGTTGAGGAGCGGCGCCGCCCCGTCGCGGCCGTTGGCGATGCCCGTCCCGCCCATGAGCGCGGACCGGCCGCCGATGGGCGCCGAGCCGTAGGTGGCCTGCCCGCGCGCCGTCCCGACCACGAGCAGCGTCGCGGCGAGGATCCCCGCCGCGGCGAGACGGGCGACGCGCATTCAGGCGCCCTTCTCGGGGCGCGGATACGGGAACCCGTCTATCGGCTTCGTCGGCGTCACGTGGTGGAACTGGCGCACGTCGAGCACGATACGCCCCTGCGCGTCCTCGCTGAGGACGTCGGCGTGGCGGGCCCCCCAGAGGATCTCCCGGTCGAAGTACGTCCGCCGCGCGTGGACCGGCTGGAGCGACGTGTCGTCCGTCCCGACGAGGTTCACGTGGAGCTCCACCTCGTCCTTCGCCGCCGACTCCGGCGTCATGCCGTAGAGGGGGCTCGTCGCGTCGATCGGGTGGAGCACCGTCCACGAGCGCTGCATCGCCGGCGACCGATCCCGCGTCAGCTTGAGGTCGATCATCCGGTAGAAGACGGTCCCCTCCTTGAGGCGCTCGGTGCGCATGAGCGCGACGCGGATGGTGGCCTCGAGGATCGCGTTGCCGCGCTCGTTGCCGGTGCGGATCATCAGCGTCGGGACGCCATCCATCGGCCCGATGACCGCGTCCCGCGAGAAGACGACCCGCGTCGTCGACCGCGAGAACTTCGCGAAGACGAGCCCCGTCGCGAGCGCCGTCACGAGCAGGCTCACGACCGACTCGGTGACCATGATGACGTTCGCGGCGACGCTCGTCGGGTACATCGAGCCGTAGCCGATGGTGCCCATCGTCTGCACGCTGAAGCAGAACGCGTCCCAGAACGAGCGCGGGCGCACGTTCACGACGCCGCCGACCGCGAGGTACGCGCCGGCGAAGGCCGCGTTCAGCGCCAGGTAGAGGGCGACGATCCAGCCGACCGCCCACCACCACGAGATGCGCAGGAAGAGGTAATAGACGTCGCGGAGGTGCTGGCGGGGCGCCCCGACGACGACGACCTGGTCCTGCGTGGGGTCCCCGGCCATCGGTAGGCGCGAGTATCGCCGAGGCGGCGGGCGAGAAGCGAGTGCTTGGATTCCCGGCGGGCTCCGTCCAACGGCCCGTCCGGGCCGCAAGGGCCCGGGGGCCCGAAAGGCCCGAAGGAAGCTCGCCCCGGGTCGCGACGTATCACCGCGTGCCTGGGGGGGAAAACCGCGCGAAACCCCCGGCTTGACCAGGACGAACATGGGACTACATCCACGAACCGTGCGCGCGACGAGGAGGGTGGGACGGCGAGCGGTGACGTTCGGCGCGGCGCTGTCCGCGGCGACGTTCGCGGTCGTCACGCCGTGCTTCGCCATCGAGACGGGGCAGCCGCCGAACCTCCCCCCGCCCCCGCCGCCTCCACTCACGACCGCGACGCCCGGCACGACGTCGGCGCCGCCCCCTTCGAGGACCACCCGGCCCGCCTCCGCGCCCCCCGCGTCGTCGTCGGCGACGGTGACCGCCGGCGGCTCGACCGCGGACTCGGGGGCCACCTTCAACGGCGGCGGCGCGCTCGACACGCGCTGGTTCATCGCGCCGCTGCTCGGCTTCGCCAGCGAGGATCTCTCCCTCGGCATCGGCGTCCGGGGCGGGAAGACGCTCGAGAACCACATCTACATCGGCGGGACGTTCGTCTTCCAGGTCGGCGAGTCGGGCAGCTACGGCGCCACCGTCAACGCGGCGGGGACGACGGTCAGCTCGTCAGGCTCCTGGTCGACCAACGGCTTCTACGTCGGCCCCGAGGGTGGCTACGACTTCGACCTCAAGGCGGTCGTCCTCCGTCCGTACATGGGGCTCGGCCTCTTCGACCTCACCGGCTCCGGCGCGGCGGGCGGTGCGAGCTGGGGCAGCTCGTCGACCCATTTCATCATCTGGCCCGGGTGCACCGTCATCTGGAACGTGCCGAGCACGAACTACTTCCTCGGGGGCGACGCCCGCCTCATCACCATCCCCGGCACCGCCTTCGGCCTCTACGCCATGGCGGGCATCCACTTCGGGTCCTGATCGATGAATCCCTCCATCCCACCCGCGTCCTTCTCGACGTCGCCGCCGCCCATGGCGCCGCGTCCGCCGCGCGTCCTGTGGCTCATCGCCGCCATCGGCCTCTCGCTGGGCATCGCGTTCGCCGTCGGCTTCGTCCTCGTGAAGCGGGGGAGCACCCACGGCGGCGCCGCGGCCCGCTCGGTCGTCCACGTGGTCCTCACGCACGGGGCCGGGACGGGCTTCTTCGTCGCGGGACCCGACGCGCAGGCCTACGTCGTCACCGCGAACCACGTCGTCGACAGCGGCGAGCCGATCCTCGTCGAGCGCACGGTCGAGGGCTCCGGCGGCAGCAAGTGGACGGAGGCCTACCCCGACGCGGAGGTCGTCGCGTTCGACGCCGACGCCGATCTCGCCGTCATCCGCCTGAGCGGCGTGAGCGCGGATCACTTCACCGCGCTCCCGCTCGCCTCCGCGCCAGTCGCGGACGAGACCATCCTCTCCTATGGCTACCCCGCGAGCAGCCTCGCGTCGCGCTCGGGCATGGTGAGCAAGCCCGGCAAGGTGCTGAGCCTCGTGAAGTTCCCGGTCGTCGACCGTCGCTCCGAGGAGGTGCTGCGCACCGACGCGATCGACGGCGTCATCGTGTCGTCGGACATCGAGCCCGGCTTCAGCGGCGGCCCCACGTGCAACGAGAAGGGCGAGGTCATCGGGGTCAACGTGCTGAAGGACACCGCGCACCGCGGGCAGAACGGCGCGGTCAGCGTCGCGGCGGTGAAGGCGCTGCTCGCGCAGGTGGTCCCAGCGGGCAAGGCGAAGGATCCGACGCCCGAAGAGGTGCGGCAGCTCCTCGCGCGCATCCAGAACGAGTACCTGCTCTTGCCGGTCGAGCGCCGCTGGCTCGCGCGCGAGGGCGACTTCGTCAGCACCGGCGACCTGCCGCGGATGGGCGAGATGATCGCGGCGGTGCGCCGGCTCGAGGCGGACACGACGCGCGACCCGAAGACGAAGCTGTCGGGGCAGGCGATCCTGGGCCTGCTCCTGGCGCGGCTGCCGGGCAAGCCGCTCGAGACGTACACCGACCGCACGACGCGCAAGGCGCTCGCCGACTGCGAGCTCCGCGAGAAGAGCGTGCGCGAGTTCTTCGGGGGCCTGTCGAAGCACACTGGCGAGGGGGAGCTCCCCGCCAACGTCGCGAGCGGCCGCTGCTCGGCGCTCGCGTTCCGGCCGCTCGTGTGGGATCTCACCGCCATGGCGCTGCGGTGGCAGGGCGCCGAGCGGGCGATCACCGTGAACCGGGTCGAGGGCGTCGATCCGCAGCGGCACGTGTACCGCGCGTCGGTGCGCTTCGAGGGCATCGACTACCTGGTCGACGTGTGGCTGGCGACCGACAGCGGCCGGCTGCGGCTCAAGCTGTTCGACGGCGACGGGCAGCCCGCCGGCATGTCGCTCGTGCAGACGACGCCCGCGTCGGAGCTCTCCGGCTCGTGGCACCGCAGCGAGCCGAGGACGGGGCACGACTTCGGCCGCGGCGTGGATGCGGACATGGACGAGGACGAGACCCTGGTCGTCGCGATCGGGACTGACGGGGGCGCGAACGTGACCCACCAGCTCCGGCGGCACGTCTACTTCACCGGCCGGCGCCGCGCGGCGTGCGGCGGGAGCACGCTCGACATGGGCATCGAGCAGACCTTCCACGGGAACCTGCAGGACGCGAGCATCCTCGGGTCGCGCACGATGGAGGCGAAGGCGATCGGCCGCGACACGACGAATTGCTGGTCGATGTTCACGTACGCCCCGGACCAGGAAGCGGTCTTCAAACGAGTGGGGGACAAGCTCGTGATGTACCGCACCGACGGGGTGTCCTTCCCGGAGGCCGCGGAGTTCGAGCGGTAGGGCGTTGGCTCGCACGTAAGGCGGGTTGGCTCGCACGTAAGGCGGGTTGGCTCGCACGTAAGCCGGCTTCGTTGGCAACGAAGGCGCCTTCGTTCGCACGTAAGGCGGGTTCCCTCGCACGTAGGCCGGCTTCGTTGGCAACGAAGGCGCGTTCTCTCGCACGTAAGGCGGGTTGGCTCGCACGTAAGCCGGCTTCGTTGGCAACGAAGGCGCGTTCTCTCGCAACGAACGCGGCTTACGTGCGAACGAAGGCGCCTCACGTCGCTCGTGGAGCGGGTTTTGCACGATGGGGGGACGGGTTTGCCGTGTCCTATGGCGGGGTTACGACCGACACGACGCCGTTCCGCTCCCAGTACAATCGCTCCCCGTCGGTCGCGAGGGCGTCCACGCCGTCGACCGGGGCGCTCAGGGTCGTCTCGTCGCCGGTCGCGCCGACGCCGAGCACGCGGAACTCGCCGTCGACGGCCGCCTCGTTCGTCCAGAAGACGCCCCGCGCGTCCGCGACGAGGTTCGCGAAGCCCGCGAAGTCCTCGGCGAGGCGGCGCGGGGGGCCCCCCGCCTTCGGCATGGTCCACAGGGACGCGCTGCGCGCCTCGGTCCACGTGAGCGCGTCGCCCTGCACCACGACGAGCCCCGGCAGCCCGCGGTTGGCCGCGAGCAGGCGCGGTGTGCCGCCCGTCTTCGCGACCGCGACGAGGCTCCCGTCGAGGCGATCGGCCCAGTAGACGCTCGCGTCGTCGACCGCGAGGCTCGCGATCTCGCCCTCGGACCTCCCGAGCGCCACCGGCTCGCCGCCCGCGGCCGGGATGCGCACGACCGCGCTCACGTGGGTCATCCCCTGGCGGCTCGGGTCCACGTCCACGACGAACACCCACGTCCCGTCGCACGCGATCGCCCGCGGCCGCGCCAGCCCGCCCGCCGCGCGCTGCGGCTCCCCGCCCGCGACGGGCACCTTCTCCACCGCGTGCGCCGTCGTCCCCCACCGCGCGCCGCCGGCGAGCGCCATCCCGTGCACCGGCTCGTGCAGCGCGGCCAGCGTGCGCGTCGCGCCGCCCTTCTTCGCGGTCGCGGCGATCGTCCCGTCGCCCGCGCGCGCCAGGTACAGCTCGTCCCCGCCCGCGAGCAGCACGTCCCGCGGCGGCTCGGCCGGCGCGCCGTCGAGCAGCGTCGTCACGAGGTCCAGATCGTCGTGCACCGCCGTCGTCGGCCGCGCGGGCGTCTTCTCCCCCGCGACGAGCCACCACACGCCCATCGCCGACGCGATGACCGCGCCGAGCAGCGCGACCGGCACCGCCCTACTCACGCCCGCGCCCTCCCTCGCGCCCGCGCCCTCGCCCGCGGCTCGCGCCCCCGCCCGCGCCCCTCACGGCTTGCCCCCGCGCAGCTCCACGTCCTCCACGTCGCTCCGCGGCCGCGTCACCTCGTCGCCGCGCTTCACGTCCGTCGCGCCGAGCGGATCGTCCATCACCTTGCCCGTCACCGTCTTCGCGTCGGACCGGGTCACGTCGACCCACATCGACTCCGTCCCCGCGTCGCCCGGGATCGGGAACGGCAGGAGCACGAGCAGCCGCGCCCCGCTCGCCTTCTGCGCCTCCCACGCCGTCACCGCCGCGCCGAGCTTGCCCTGCGCCTTCGCCCGCTGGAACGCGAGCACGTCGTTGCCCGGCGACGCCGCCAGCACCGGCCCGAAGAAGCGCTCCGCGAGGTCCACGTAGCCGATGGGCCCTTCGCCCGCGGAGGGGACGATGCGCGCCATCACGTCGTTCGGGTCCCCGTTCTCGGGGTACGCCGTCACGACGTCCACGTCGACCGGCTTCAGCGCGGGAAAGCCCGCGTCGGCCGGATAGGGCTGCCCCAGCGCGCGCGCGAGGTCGTCCCGCGTCAGCACGAGCGGCTGCGTCGCCGCGCCGTCGGCGATCGCCTGCGCCACGCCGAGCACCACCTCGGCCATGCGCGGCGCCGCCGCCGCGGGGACGGCGCGCGCCTCGACGTCGGGCTGCCCCCACCGCGAGAGCCCCGCGGTCAGGATGCGCACGATGCCCTCCTGCTTCGGCTGGTAGAGCAGCTCCACGCGATCGCGCCGGAACACGCTCGCGCCCAGCGGGGTCGTCACCGCGTGCGCGGCGAAGGTGCGCGCGTTCTCGAGCCGCGCGAGGAGCTGGTCCCACACCACGCCGCCCACGTCGCGCGCCACCGCGGCCGCCGCGGCGAGCGCCGTCCGCAGCGCGAGCTGCTTCGCGTCGGTCGGCGCCGTCACGTGGACCACGACGACCCGCGGCAGCTTGAGCACCGCCGCCCGCTCCGCCGCGCCGAGCCCGCGCGCGGTGGCGTCGAGGTCCACCTTCTCGAGGCTCCACGTCGACGCGTCGACGACCTGCACCGTCGTCCGCGTCTCGTCACGCAGCGTCGTCTTCACCGCGTCGCACGCCGCCGCGTCGCCGCACAGGTCCGCCGTGAGGCGCGCCGCGATCGCCGCCGGGTCGATGCGGTCCTTGAGCTGCTCCTCCGTGCGCGTCGTGAGGACGCCGAATTCGGCCACCGCCTTCGCCGGCCGCTGCACGGGGAGCGGCGCGGACGCGGTGGGGACCGGGATCGGCGGGGGAGCCTCGATCGAGTCGGACGCGACCGGCTCGACCGGGGGCGGGACGGGCGCCGGGGCGCTCGTGAGGAGCCGCGCCCCGACGAGGACGGCGATGGCGATTCCCAAATAGACGAGCGTGCGGCGGGACATGCAGAGGGGCGGCTCCGGGGCAGACACTACTAGCCCGAAGACCCGTGGACCGAGGCCGACATTGAGACTAGCGCGTATCGCGGCGCGGCCGGGAGCGATCCGCTCTCCAGCGACGGGGCCGGCATCCTCATCCACATCCCCCACGTTCGCTACGAGCGGACGATGGCCTACACGGGCATCGAGATCCCCCTCGAGGGCGACTACGGCGTCGCCCAGTGCTTCCTCTCGCGCGATCCCGAGAAGCACGCGGCCGAGATGCGCACGCTCGAGGGCGCCGTCCGCCACCACAACCAGAAGGTCATCGGCTGGCGCGACGTCCCCATCGACGAGCGCGTGCTCGGGCCGGTGGCGCGCGACTCGATGCCGGTCTTCAAGCAGCTCTTCGTCGGCCGCATGTGCCCCGCGGCCGCGTTCGAGCGCACCCTCTTCATGATCCGCAAGCGCGCGGGCCGGCAGGCGAGCGAGGCGGGGCTCACCGGCTTCTACATGCCGAGCCTGTCGTCGAAGACCGTCATCTACAAGGGCCTCTCGCTCCCCGAGCGCCTCGCCGACTTCTACCTCGACCTCCGCGAGGAGGAGACGCGCAGCCGCCTCGCGCTCGTGCACTCGCGCTTCAGCACGAACACGTTCCCGACGTGGGAGCGCGCCCACCCCTACCGGCGCATCGCGCACAACGGCGAGATCAACACGCTGCGCGGCAACCAGACGTGGATGCGCGCGCGCGAGCCGCTGCTGGCCAGCGCCGTCTTCGGCGAGCACCTCGCGGACTTCAAGCCGATCATCCGCCCGGGCGGGAGCGACTCGGCGTCGCTCGACAACGTGGTCGACTTCCTGGTCGCGGGCGGGCGGAGCCTGCCGCACGTCATGATGATGCTCGTCCCCGAGGCGTGGGAGGGGCACGACGACATGCCGCCCGAGCGGTGCGCCTTCTACGAGTACCACGCGTCCCTCGTCGAGCCGTGGGACGGCCCGGCGGCGCTGCTCTTCACCGACGGCCACTACGTCGGCGCGACGC
Source organism: Polyangiaceae bacterium (assembly GCA_050012715.1). Classification (GTDB taxonomy): domain Bacteria; phylum Myxococcota_A; class Polyangia; order Polyangiales; family Polyangiaceae; genus Palsa-1150. The sequence continues at coordinate 2,793 of JBEKGQ010000214.1, read as the reverse complement.
TCGACCGCAACGGGCTCCGGCCGATGAAGTACGTCGTGACCGGGACGGGTTTCGTCGTCGCGGCGAGCGAGCTGGGCGTGCTCGACTTCGAGCCGGAGGACATCCTCGAGAAGGGGCGCCTGCAGCCGGGCAAGATGTTCCTGGTCGACATGGCGAAGGGCCGCCTGGTCGGCGACGACGAGATCAAGCGCGAGGTGGCGGGTCACCGGCCCTACGCGGAGTGGCTCGCGGAGAACAAGCTCGAGCTCGCGTCGCTCCCGGCGCCGGTCCTCGCCGCGCCGATGGGCGCTGCCGAGCGGCGCAGGCGCCTGCGCGCCGCGGGGTACTCCAGGGAGGACCTGAAGGTGCTCCTGACGCCGATGGCGACGAACGGCGAGGAGCCCACCGGCAGCATGGGCAACGACGCGCCGCTCGCCGTGCTGAGCGAGCGGCCGCAGCTCCTCTTCCGGTACTTCAAGCAGCAGTTCGCGCAGGTCACCAACCCGCCGATCGACCCGATCCGCGAGAAGCTCGTGATGACCCTCGCGAGCTCGCTGGGCGGCGAGGGCAACCTGCTCGCCGAGACGCCGGCGCAGTGCCGCCTGCTCGAGCTGGAGCAGCCGGTGCTCACCGCGGAGGACCTCGCGAAGCTCACGAGCGGCGTCCTCGCGGACTTCCCGGTCCGCGTCCTCCCGATGCTCTTCGACGCGACGTGCGACGAGGAAGCGGAAAAAGGAGGGAAGGAGGGAAGGAGGGAAGGGGGATCCTCGGCGGCTCTCGAAGCGGCCCTGGGAGCGCTGTGCGAGGCGGCGGAGAGGGCGGTCGACGAGGGCGCGAGCGTGCTGGTGCTGAGCGATCGCGGGGTCGATCGGGCCCACGCGGCGATCCCGAGCCTGCTCGCGACGAGCGCGGTGCACCACGCGCTGGCGCGATCGGGCCGGCGGATGCGGGTGGGGCTCGTGGTCGAGACGGGAGAGGCCCGCGAGGTCGCCGATGTGGCGCTGCTGCTCGGGTACGGGGCCGGCGCGGTGTGCCCGTACCTCGCGCTCGAGGCGATCGACGCCCTCGACGTGGAGACGCCGCGCGGCGAGCGGGCGTCGCACTACGTGCACGCGCTCGACAAGGGGCTCCTGAAGGTCATGAGCAAGATGGGCATCTCGTGCCTGTCGAGCTACCAGGGCGCGCAGATCTTCGAGGCGGTCGGGATCGGCAAGGGCGCCATCGAGCGCTGGTTCCCCGGGACGCACTCGCGCATCGGCGGCATCGGCCTGGGCGAGATGGCGCGCGAGACGCTCCTTCGCCACCGCGCGGGCTACGAGGCGGACGTCGAGGCGGGGAGCGACGAGGACGCGCTCGACGTGGGCGGCGTTTACGCCTGGCGCGTCGGCGGCGAGCGGCACCTGTGGAGCCCGAGGACGGTCGCGAGCCTGCAGAAGGCGGTCCGCGCCGAGGACGCGAAGTCCTACGAGGACTACGCCCGCGCCATCAACGAGCAGGGAGACTCGCCGTTCACGCTGCGCGGCTGCTGGGAGCTCGCGTTCGCCGGCGAGCCGGTGCCGCTGGGCGAGGTGGAGCCGGCGGTGAGCATCGTGCGCCGCTTCGCGACCGGCGCGATGAGCTTCGGGAGCATCAGCAAGGAGGCCCACGAGAACCTCGCCGTCGCGATGAACCGCATCGGCGGCAAATCGAACAGCGGCGAGGGCGGCGAGGACGCGGCGCGGTTCCTCCCGATGGCCAACGGCGACCTCCGGCGGAGCGCGATCAAGCAGGTGGCGAGCGCGCGCTTCGGGGTGACGACGCACTACCTCGTCAACGCCGACGAGCTCCAGATCAAGATGGCGCAGGGGGCGAAGCCGGGCGAGGGGGGCCAGCTCCCCGGGCACAAGGTGAGCGAAGAGATCGCCCACGTGCGCCACTCGACGCCGGGCGTGACCCTCATCTCGCCCCCGCCGCACCACGACATCTATTCAATCGAAGATCTCGCCCAGCTCATCTTCGACCTGAAGAACGTGAGCCCGCGCGCGCGCGTGAGCGTCAAGCTCGTGAGCGAGAGCGGGGTCGGGACGGTGGCCGCCGGCGTCGCGAAGGCGCACGCGGACAACATCCTCATCGCCGGGCACGACGGCGGGACGGGCGCTTCGCCGCTCTCCTCGATCCAGCACGCGGGGACCCCCTGGGAGCTCGGGCTCGCCGAAGCGCAGCAGGTCCTCGTCCTGAACGGTCTCCGGTCGCGCGTCATTCTCCAGGTCGACGGGCAGCTCAGGACCGGTCGCGACGTCGCGGTCGCGGCGCTCCTCGGCGCCGAGCAGTTCGGGTTCGCCACCGCGCCGCTCGTCGCGAGCGGCTGCGTGATGATGCGAAAGTGCCACCTCAACACCTGCCCGGTCGGGATCGCGACGCAGGACCCCGAGCTCCGAGCCCGCTTCAAGGGGACCCCCGAGCACGTGGTGAACTACTTCTTCTTCGTCGCCGAAGAGCTCCGCGCGATCATGGCGGAGCTCGGTTTCCGCACGCTCGACGAGATGGTCGGCCGGGTCGAGTGCATCGTGCCGCGGGAGATCGCGGGGAGCGACGCGGCGCCGGGGCCAGGGGAAGCGGGCTGGGGCGCGGTGAAGGCGCGCGGGCTCGACTTCGGGGCGGTCCTCACCCTCCCGGCGCGGTCGGAGAGCAAGGAACTGCATTGCACGGCAAAGCAGCCCGACCTCCTCGCCAGAGCGCTCGACAAGACGGTCATCGGGCGCGTCTGGGCGAGCGTCGACCGGAGCGAGCCGAGCACGCTGCGCCTCGCGATCACGAACGCGGACCGCGCCTTCG
>JBEKGQ010000213.1:0-9737 GCA_050012715.1 Polyangiaceae bacterium | reverse complement strand
GGACGGAAGGGCCCCTCCGGCATTTCCGGAGATGGCCCCCGTCGCGAATAGGTTGGGCCGCGACTCCGCCGCGACCGCTCGTACTTGCCCTTCCCGCGCCTGGACGCGAGCGTACGCTCCGAGGAGGTCGGGGTTGCGGCTGACCGCGGCCTGAAGCGCGGCGTCGAGCGACGGGGCGTCCGCGGGCTGGGCCGGCGCGCCGCTGATGCCGAGGCGCGACGCGGGCATTCCAACCGCCGCGGCGAACACGCTCTCGGCCACGGCGACGCCGCGTCGCGCGCGAATGCGCCCGAGGTCGTAGCGGTCGAGCGTGGCCTCCGCGCGCGTGAGCTCGATGGGGCGACGGAGGCCGGAGTCGACGCCGGCGCGGGCCAGGTCACGATGCGCCGCTGATCGCTCGTAGGCTTTGTCGGACGCGGTGAGAACGGCCTGCGCCGTGTAGACGGCGAAGTACGTCTCCTCGACGTCGTAGTCGACGACCAGCCTCGCAGCCTCCACGGAGAACCTCTCCGAATCCGCCCGCAGGTCATCGGCGGCCGCTCGCGCGCTGATCCGTCCGAAGTCGAAGACCTCCTGCCGCACCCCCGCGCCGAGGAGCGACGACGGCGACGGCGCGAGCGAGGCGGTGGTCGGCGATTCGGCCCGCGTCGCGCTGACGCGCGGGTTGTCGAAGCCGGCCACCGGCAGGTACGAGCTCGTGGTGTTGTTGGTGGTCGTGGCGAAGAGCTGGGCCGTACCGAGGAGGGTCGGGTACCAGCTCGCACGGGTGACGTCCGCATCCGCGCGCACTGCGTCGAGCCGCGCGAGCGCGGCGCGGAGCGCCGGTTGGTGCTCGCGAGCGTACTGCAGGGCCTGCGGGAGACTCATCGATGGGATCCCCGAAGACTCCGAGGCATCGGCGACGCCCCCGACGAGCACCGCGACGAGCACGGCCAGTCCTGGGGGGAGGGCCCGGAGTCTCACCGGCGCAGCGCCATCGCACGAAACGTGCCCCGCGCAACTCCGCGGCTTTCATTCAGTGGCGCAGCTGGACGAGGGTCGAACCATGAGGAAAACTTCCCGCTCGCACGAGGAAGAAATCCCGCTGACCTCTCCCACGATCGTAGAACGTCGGCCCGATTCGCATTCGGCGCGCCGCTTGCTCGTGCCGCTTTCCGGGCCGATGAAGAGTGCGACGGCGAACGGCTTCGAGTGGAGGCTCACCGCCGGATGGCTCGCGGGCGCGATCGTCGCGGCGCTGGTGCTGCTCGGCTCGGTCACGTTCCTCGACGAGGAGCGGGGCGCCGAAGCCTCGTTCGCGGACTTTGCCGCCGAGCAAGTGCGAGTGGCGCAGACGGCCGCCGCGGCGCTGGCGGCCGACCTCGAAGGGCAGGCCGCGCGTCCGGATCTCCACGACGTGCTGCGCGAAGCGACGCTGCGCCTGCGCGCGCTGGAGGAGCCGGGGGACGTCGTCGTCTTCGTTCGCCCCCCCGGAATGAGGTCCGGGCTGCTGACGCTCGACGGGGTCCTCGTGTCTTCGGTTCCCATCGAGGCGAAGATCGCATCGGGCGCGGTGAACGGCGCCTGGGTGAGGATGAATCACCCGGAGTCGGCGGCCATAGGCCTGCCCGCGCGGACATCGGTCGCCGGGTTGGCCACGATCGACCGGCCCGAGGGGCGATGGCAGCTGGTCGTCGCCGCGACGGCGCGGCGAGAACGCGACCGCGAGGAGCGCGGGCTCTGGCGCGTGGCGCTCGGGTTCGTGGTGGCCGCCGCCATCGTGGTGACCTTCGGCACGCTCGCGCTTCGCAAGCAACGGACGGAGCTCGAGCTCGCACGGCGCCTCGCGGTCGCGGAGGCCGTCCAGGCACGCGACGAGCGCCTGGTCCGGGCGGACAAGCTCGCCACTCTCGGCGCCCTCGCGACCGGGATCGCCCATCAAGTGTCCACGCCGCTCGGGGTCATCGTGGGCCGCGCCGAGAGGCTCGCGCCGCGGGTCGTCGAGGACGAAAAGGCGCGCCGGGCCGTGGCCATGATCTCGGAGCAGGCGCAGCGGATCAACGCCATCGTCCGAGGGTTCCTTAGTCTGGCGCGCGGAGGTGCCCCGTCGCTCGAGCAGGTCCAACCGTCCCGCATCGCCCTCGACGCGGTGGAGCTCGTGGAGCATCGATTCGAAAAAGCGGGCGTCGTCCTCGGGCACGAGATTGTGGCCGGGCTGCCCGCCATCTCCTGCGACCCGCAGCTGTTCGAGCAGGTGATCGTGAACCTCCTCCTCAACGCGTGCGACGCGTGCGCGCCCGGCGGGCACGTGACGCTGTTCGTGCGCGCCGAAGGCGCATCCATCGCCTTCGTCGTCGAGGACGACGGCGACGGCATCACGGAGGAGGCCGCACGTCGCGCGATCGAGCCGTTCTTCACCACCAAACCGCCCGACGAGGGGTCCGGGCTCGGTCTCGCCATCGCGAGCGAGATCGTCAACCATCACCACGGGACTCTGGCGCTCGAGCCGATGAGTGGACGCGGGACACGCGCTCGCGTCGACGTGCCCGCGGTCTTCCCGGAGAGAGAGTCATGAACATACCCCGCGAGCTTGCGAGCGGATTGTCTGAGCCAGGCTCCGCGAGGAGGCCGGCTTGAGTCCTCCGCCGTCGAGCCCGGCGTTCCGGGCCAAGATCCTCATCGTCGACGACGACCGCGCCCTCGGCGAGACACTCGCGGACGAGCTGACCAGCGACGGCTACGATACGACGCACGTGGCTTCCAGCCGGGAGGCGGCTCGGCTCCTCGAAGGTGACTTCGACGCGCTCGTCACCGACCTGAGGATGCCCGTCGTCGATGGCCTGGGCTTGCTCGCCCTCTCACGCCAGGCGGCTCCCAGTCGCCCCGTGATCGTCATGACCGCGTTCAGCGCGGTGGACACGGCGATCGAGTCCATCCGTCAGGGGGCCTACCACTACCTGACCAAGCCGTTCGGGGTCGACGAGCTGGCCCTCTTTCTGGGCAAGGCGCTCGCGGAGGCGAGCTTGCGTCGCGAGGCGAGCGAGCTCCGGCGTGCCCTCGGTGATGCGGCGCCGTTCTCGAACGTCATCGGCCAAAGCGGCGCCATGAGGACCGCGTGCAACCTGGTCGCGCGGGTGGCCGATGCGTCGACCCCGGTGCTCCTGCTCGGCGAGACCGGCACCGGGAAGGGAATGCTCGCGAGGGCCCTGCACACGCGAGGTCGTCGATCCGGGCGGGCCCTCGTCACGGTCAACTGCGCGGCGGTCCCGGAGCAGCTCCTCGAGACGGAGCTGTTCGGCCATGTGCGCGGTGCGTTCACGGGCGCCACGGCGAACCGGGTGGGGCTGCTCGAAGAGGCCGACGGCGGAACGCTCTTTCTCGACGAGATCGGGGAGATGTCCATGGCGCTCCAGGCCAAGCTGCTGGACGTCCTGGAGCGCGGGGTCGTGCGCGCGGTGGGCTCCAACAAGGAAAAGACGCTCGACGTGCGCGTCGTGGCGGCGACGCACCGCGATCTTCGCCGGCAGGTCGCCGAGGGACACTTCCGGGAGGACCTGCTCTTCCGGCTGGACGTGGTCACGATCGCGATTCCTCCGCTCCGCGACCGCCGGGAGGACTTGCCGGAGCTCTTCGCGCACTTTCTCGAGCTTTCGCGGCGCAAGCATCCGCAGTCACCGGTGCGGAGGCTGTCGAAGCCCGTGATCGAGCGCCTCATGGCCTACGCCTGGCCCGGGAACGTCCGCGAGCTGGCCAACGTGCTCGAGCGGTTCGTGCTTCTCGGGACGGCCGAAGAGGTCCCCGTCGACGACCTGCCGCTCGGGGTGACGACGGCCGCGACGGCGACGCACGTCTTCTCCGGCCCCGTGCTTCCGCTCCAGGAGGTCGAAAAGCGCTACGCGCGATGGGCGCTCGAGCAGCTCGGCGGACGCAAGATGGCGACCGCGGAGAAGCTGGAGATCGACCGAAAAACCCTGGCGCGCCTGCTCGGAGAGCCGCTCCGGCCGGAGGACCAGGCCTTGCCGGGGAGCACCGAGTAGCCGGCCTCGCTCGCGACTCGCCTAGAAGATGAAGAACCCCGACGCCTGGGCGCGGTAGTTCGTCGCGGTGAAGCCATCGACGTAGTGGTCCAGGAACTCTGCGAACTCGAGCCCCACGCGAACGCTCGTCACTGGGTCGAAGAACAGGTTCGCGTCCCACCAGTCCTCGCCCTTGCGGACCTGCGCCTGGGACGACGGGTAGAAGTAGACGTCCGGGTTGGGTGGAGCGGCATCGTCGCGCGCGAACTGCGACGTGTTGTTCGACTGGATGTGGGAGACGTTGCCCGAGATCCAGACCTTCCCACCGAGACCGGGCAAGTAGTACTCGAGGCCGGCGAGGAACGAAGTCCACTGGATCGGATGCAGCGCGAAGCTACCTGGGTTGATGTCGTAGGTGACGAGCCCCTGGTCGACGTTCGTCGGCCAGGCCGGGGACTGCGTGAGGTTCGGGACGAAGGGGAACATCACGCCGCTGCTCATCCCGCTGTAGAGGTCCGAGATGCCGGAGCCGCTGACGAACTGGCCCATCAGCGACAGCGCGTTGTCGTGCTTCTCGGGCCGAGCCGGCAGGATGGGCAGGAAGAGATCCGCTGCGACGGCGTACGAGGTCGCGTCCACCATGGAGGTCGGCATGATCGACGCCGCCTCCGGAATCTCGAAATGACGCACGTCGCCGGTGACGGCGATTGACGCCGGAAGGAGGGACGTGCCCGTCGCCCCGGCGGTGTGCATCCCGAGCCACTTGTTGATCGCGAGCCGCACGCCGGCCTCGCCCTCGGGCACCTCGGAGAGCGCGGGCGGACGCACGGCGGCGAGGGCCACGTCGAACGTCACCGCGTTCGATCGGAGGGTCTTCGAGACGCGCACCTGGGGAGCGCGCGCGTAGAGCTGGCCCGGCAGCCCCTGGATCTCCGTCGTGTTGGGGAGGTAGCCCTCCATCCAGCCGAAGAGATGCCAGTACTGCCCCACCATCACGTCGACCACCGGCGTCTCGACCCGGAACATCGCATGCCGAAGGCGCATCGTCGGGCTGGTGAAGTAAGACGTCTGGCTCACGCCGCTCGGCTGGTTGCCGAGGAAGTCCATCTCGAGCAGGGCGCTCGTGTGGACCGCGTCCGTCCCCGGGGGCCGCAAGCGGAGGCCGAGCCGCGAGTTGCGCACGCTGAAGAGCATCTGGCCGTGGCTGCCGAGGTAGCCCTGCGTCGGCTGCACCGGCTGCACGGTGCCGGTCGGGAGGCCGGAGATGCTCGGGGCGAGCGGCGCCGTCGACCCGCTGGGGCGGAGGACCTGCGCGTTCCCCGCGGCGTCGGTGAAGCTCTGCGTGGAGTCGTAGATCGAGTCGCCCTCGAGAAAGCCGTAGAGCGTCGTCGCCCACTTGCCGACGACGAGGCTGTTGGCCTCGGCGGCGTTCCGTTCGCCGATCGACGCGCCGAGGTCACGCAGTGCCAGCTCGTACTCCCCCTGGGTGAGGACGCCTTCGTCGCGAAGGCGCTCGAGCGTCGTGACGTCGACGATGCGCGGGGGGGGGCGCGGGGGTGGAGGGGCGAGGGGAGGCGGAGGTGCCGCGGGAGGGGGCACGGAAGGCGGCGGCGCGTCGGTGATGGGCGCGACAGGCGCGGGCGCGACAGTCTGGGCGTACGAGGGCATCGCGATCGGAAGGGTGATCGCGGCGAGGGCGACGACGGCGAGCGCGGATCGCATGGGCTCCTAGGGCGAGGACAGCGTGACGGTGTCGATGACGTCGTCGTCCTGCGGCGTCGACCCGGAGGCCTTGAGGCCATAGGCCGTCAGGGTCAGCTGGGTGGGCGCGATCTGCAGGAGCGTGTACGCGCCGATGTACGGCGTGCCGGCTCCGAAGGCGGTCTTCGTGACGCGGTACGCGACGCTCGTCGTCCCCACTGCGTAAGCGTCGGCGCCGGCCCCGGCGCAGATGACGTACGTCGTTCCCATGCCCGCCGGCTGCACGGTGGGGGAGCTCGTCGGCGGATTGCCGGTGGTGATGGGGTACGTACGCTCGTATTCGTGGTCGTGTCCGTTGATGACCAGGTCGACCTTGTACTGATCGTAGAGGGGCGCGAGCGAGGTGCGCGCCTGGAGCACGTCGGGGTCCGTCGAGTGGAGCGAGGTCGAGAAGAGGCCGCGGTGACCCATGACGACGACGAACGGGTGGTTGGCCCGGTCGGCGTTCGCTGCCGCGAGATCCTGGGCGACCCACGCGAGCTGCGCCTGCGCCTCCGCGCTGGAGTTGGCCACCGCGATCTGCTCGTCGTCGATCATCGTGAAGTGCACGCTGCCGACGGTGAAGGAGGCGTACGTCTCGGCGTAGGGACCGTCGCCGGGGATGGCCCAGTTGGCGAACGACGTCGCGGTGTCGTTCTCGTGGTTGCCGTTGATGGGGAGGATGTACTGCTGGCCGAGGGTCAGGAAGGTGTTGGTGCTGCCGGTCGGGTACTGCCAGATCTCGCCCAGCCACTGCGAGTACAGGGTCTCCTCGGCCCCGATGTCGACGACGTCGCCATCGACGAGGCTCATCAGGACCCCGGCGGCCTTCATGCGGACGTGCACCGCCTGCCAGGTGCCGACCGTATCGCGTGCGTCACCGAAGATGCCGATGGAGATCCCGCCCGACGGTATGGTCGCGGGCATCGTGGTGAACGACTGCGTCGCGCTCCACACCTCGCCGCCGGTTGGGCCGCCGCCAACCTGGTAGTAGTACGTCGTGTCCGGCGTCAGCCCGCAAACGTGGACCTCGTGGAAGTACGTGTTCGCGGTGCCGAGCCCAGGCGGTAGCGTCCACGCGTAGCCGGTGAATACCTGAGAGAGCGCGCTCGCGCTGGTCCCCATCTGGACCTTGGCGGCGTTGTTCTGCTGCGCCGTCTCCCAGGTGAAGGCGGCGCTCGTGGTCGGGTCCGGATACCCGGGCTGCCCCATCGTCGTGCCGCCGCCGAAGCCGACGCGGACTCGCGCGGGGACCCCCTGCACCGAGTCGACGGCGCCGTCGTCGTCGAGGGCGAGGTTCGTGTACCCGAGGGCGGACGGCGGCGAGTACGTGTACTTGCAGCTCGCCGGTGCGTAGTCGAACGCTGCGCCGCCGCCGTCATCCCCGGCGTCGTTGCCCGTCGGTGGAGCGCTGGAGGAGCGGCCTCCGCTGCACCCGATGCTGGTCGTCGTCACGGCGGCGAGCGCGATGAACCCGAGCTGTGAGAGGCGCACGGCCCCGACGCTATCGGCGCGCCACGGCGTCTCTGCGACACATCTGTGACGAATTGGTGCCGAACGAGCTGAACCGAGGCGGCGCTGAGGGAACGAATAGGCTCAGCGGAGCGAGCCGAGCGCCACCCGGTACACCGGGTAAGGCGCGACGTCGTGCACCGGCTGCCAGCCGAGGTCGACGAACGCTCGCTCCGGCCCCATCCAGGCCTCCTCGTCGTGCAGCGCGTGCGCGACGCGATGCGGGTAGGCCTCGACCGCGCGCCCGCCCCACGCCCGCACCTGGTCCGGCGCCGCCGCGACGAGGCGCCGCGCGACCCCGCTTCGCCGCCGGTCCGGCCGCACCAGCAGGCAGCCGATGCTCCACACGCCGTCGTCGTCGCCGAGGTCGACCGCGCGGTACGCCCCCTGGCGGCGGAGCTTCGGCAAGCGAGCCCGCGGCGCGAGCTTCATCCAGCCCACGACCTCGCCGGCGTCCTCCACCGCGAGGAGGCCGCGGGCCTCCAGCGCCCCCGATTCGACGAGCGCGAGCTGCTCGTCGCGGTTCTTCGTCGGCTCCTCGAAGGACCGGGCGAGCCACTCGTTCTTGTTGCCGGTGAAGTGCCACCACCGGCAGTAGCAGGCGCACCCGCTCGCCTCGAAGAGCGCCGCCCAGGCGGTCGCGTCGCCGGCGGTCAGGGGGCGGACGTGCACGGGAAGGCCGCCTCGCAGGCCGCGCCGACGGCGAGCATCGAGGCCTCGTCGAGAGGACGCGCGACGATGTGCAGGCCCACCGGCAGGCCGCTCTTCGTCGGCGTGCAAGGGACGCTCATGGCCGGGAGGCCGGCGAGGCTCGCCGGCAGCGTGTAGATGTCGCTCAGGTACATCGCGAGCGGGTCGTCCACCTTCTCGCCGAGACGAAACGCGGGCGTCGGCGCGGCGGGCGAGCAGAGCACGTCGACCTCGCGGAACGCCGACTCGAAGTCACGCCGCACCAGCGTGCGGACCCGCTGGGCCTTCAGGTAGTACGCGTCGTAGTAGCCGGCCGAGAGCACGAAGGTGCCGAGCAGGATGCGTCGCTTCACCTCCGCGCCGAAGCCCGCGTCGCGGGTCGCCCCGTACATCGCGCGGAGCTCGTGGCGCGGGTCGACGCGGAGGCCATAGCGGACGCCGTCGAAGCGCGCGAGGTTGCTCGAGGCCTCCGCGGTGGCGAGCACGTAGTACGTCGCGACCGCGTAGCGCGTGTGCGGGAGGGTGACCTCGCGGACGACGCACCCGGCGCGCTCGAGGGCGGCGATGGCGGCCCGCACGCTCGCCGCGACCTCCGGGTCCAGCCCGTCCGCGAAGTACTCCTCCGGGACCCCGATGCGGAGGCCCTTCACGCCGCGGTCGCAGGCGCCCTCCCAGTCGGCGTGGGGGACGTCGAGCGACGTCGAGTCCCGCGCGTCGTGCCCCGCGATGACCGACAGGACGCGGGCCGCTCCCCGCACGTCGCTGGCGAAGGGCCCGATCTGGTCCAGGCTCGACGCGAACGCGATGAGCCCGTACCGCGACACGCGCCCGTAGGTGGGCTTGAGGCCGACGGTGCCGGTCAGCGACGCGGGCTGACGGATCGACCCGCCGGTGTCGCTCCCGAGGGCGCACGGGGCGAGCCTCGCCGCGACCGCCGCCGCGCTGCCGCCCGACGAGCCGCCGGGGGTCCGCGTCAGCTCCCAGGGGTTCCGGGTGGCCCCGAAGGCGCTGTTCTCCGTCGACGAGCCCATCGCGAACTCGTCGAGGTTCGTCTTGCCGACGACGACGGCGTCGGCGGCGCGCAGGCGCTCGATGACCGCGGCGTCGTAGGGCGGCACGTAGGTCCCGAGGATCTTCGACCCCGCGGTCGTGCGGACGCCGCGGGTGCAGATGGCGTCCTTCACCGCGACCGGGACGCCGGCCATCGGGCCGAGGGTCTCCCCGCGCGACCGCCGGGCGTCGATGCTCCGCGCCTGCTCGAGCGCGTGCTCGCCGGCGACGTGGAGGAACGCGTGGAGCCCTCCGTCCTTCGCCGCAATGCGCTCGAGCGCCGCCGAGGTCACCTGCTCGGCGGTCACCTCCCCGCGGCGGACCTTCTCCGCGATCGCGACGACCCCGTCGTCCCCGCTCACTCGCCGGACTCCACGAAGGTCGGCACGGCGAACCCCTCACCATCGACCGAGGGCGCCTGCGAGAGCGCGTCCTCGTGGGACAGGCACGGGCGCATCTGATCGTCGCGCAGAGGGAGGCGGTCGAGCTGCACGTGGGCGGTGGGGGGAACGTCGGCGGTGTCGAGCTCGTCGAGCTGGGCCACGTAGGCGACGATCTTCGCGAGGTCACCCTGAAAGCGGGCGGCCTCGTCCTCGCCGAGGGAAAGGGAGGCAAGCCGGGCCACGTGGTGGATGTCGATCGGGACCGGCATGACGGATCAGGGGGTCGGGGTCGGGGTCGGGGTCGGGGTCGGGGTCGGGGTCGGGGTCGGGGTCGGGGTCGGGGTCGGGGTCGGGGTCGGGGTCGGGG
>JBEKGQ010000212.1:0-9745 GCA_050012715.1 Polyangiaceae bacterium | reverse complement strand
CGACGGTCGAGCTGACCGACGCCCACGCCCTGGCAGAGACGATCTACGGGACGGCCGTCCGCGACGCGCAAGCCATCAAGACATCGCTGGCGTACGGCGTCTTTGCCCTCCGCGACGATCGCCCGGAACCCATCAGCCGGATGTACCTGCGCGTCGATGCGGGGGCCGGGTGGAGGCAGCCGAACGATCCGCCCGATGAGCGGGGTGTGACGGCGATGCTGATGCGGCACACGGAGGCCTCGGCGCGGCTGTCGCTTGGGCACTCGCGCGGCATCCTCGAGCAGTACGAACACCTTCTCGAACTAAACACCGGCCACTACACGCGCCTCCTCGAACAGGCGTACGCGCGCGTCAATGTCCTGGAGGGCCGGGAGATCGAGGCCTTGGAGCTTCGGGAGAAGCTCCAATCGATCGCGCGCGACCGGGACATCGAGCTGGCCCAGCTCGCGCGCCGCTCTGAGCTCCGGCTCTTTGCCGTCGACAAGCTGAGTCAGATCGCGCCGCTCATCCTCGCCAAGCTCGCCCCCGCCGGCGAGCGGCCGGGCGCCAGCATCGTCGGCACGATCGAGGTGCTGGAGCAGCTCATCGTCAGCATCACGCCCGAGCAGTTCCCCCAGATCGTCGGCCTGCTCCGACCCGAGCAGGTCGCGATGCTCGCGCACCTCTACGACATCGTGGAGGCGCGCGCCGCCGCTGCGGCGAAGGCGGCCGCTGCGAGCGGCGCCGCGCAACCGGCCGGCCCGGCTGCGGATTCACCCGAGACCCCGTCCCCTCAACCCACCACGCCCCAGGAGAAGTCATGACCACCAGCAAGACGTTCCCGAAGAAGCTCATCTCGTTTCGCAACCTTCAGGGCGGTCAGTACGGCACGCTCGACATCACTGCGCGGGAGCCGACCCTCGTCGAGATCGCCCTTGGGGGCGACTACGTCTGGCTCACGCCCGACCAGTGGATCGCGCTCCGCTCGGCGATCGACCCGGTCTTCGGGCTGGAGTTCGCACGCGAGACCGTCGTGGTCGCGACCGATGACCGGGGCGCGCCGCTCGTGATCGAGGAGGTCGAGCGGATCGTCACGCGAAAGCGCGCGAAGAGCACCAACACGAAGAAGGGGCGCGCGACCTCGCGCCCGTGAGCCACTGGGAGAACGTGAGATGGCATCCTCGACCAGCCGACCGAACCAGACGGGCGATTCGACGACGCTCCGTGCGCGCCTCACCGAGCTTCAAGCCAAGCTCCGCACGGCGCTCGCGGACAAGACGTCACGAATGAACGACATCGTGGCGCTCTGCCGTTCGGAGCGCCGCGCGGTGCGCGAGGAGCTCAAACGCAAGCGGACGCGAGCCCTCGAACAGATCGAGTACGAGATCGAAGCCGCGCGCGCGTCGGCGCGTCACCTTCGCCTCTCGCGCCTGGCCGAGGCGCGAAAGGCGTCCGACTCGGACATCGCCGCCGCGCGCGCGGCGATCGCGGTGGAGCGCGCGCACCAGGACGAGCTCCGGCGGATCGGCCATGAGCAGACGCGGCGGCGCTCCGAGGTGCACCGCCTCCACGAGCTGGCAGCGCGGAGCGGCGAGCTTCACACGGCTCTCCTCGGTCCCTTCGCGTCGCTGCTCCAGCGAATCGGCTCGAAGGTCAAACCCGTGCCGGGCGAGTCGCGCGCCGAGGCCGTCCTTCGGTACGCGCAGGTCCATCCGGCCGAGGCGCACGCGGCGGCCGAGCCGCGCGCCGAGCGCGTCATCGAGGAGACGCGCCAGGAGATCACTCGGACCAAGGCGGCGCTGCGGTCGGCGCCGCGGGCGCCGAAGCGCCCGGGCGGGGCGCGGGGACCGTCGCTGCCCCATGCGCGACCGCTGCCGGCAGCCCCCCGCGGCGTGACTCCGAAGGGGCCGCCCGGACGCACCGTGCCCCCGAAACGAGGCGCGGCGTCGATACCGGCCACGACGACAGGCAAGGCCCCGAAGGCCCCAGCGGCGGCTCGGCGTCCGGGACAGGTCCCGCGCGGCGGCGGTCCGGGCGTCCCGCTCGACGTACTCCTTCGGGAGCGCGACATGCTCGCGAGCAAGAGCAAGCGCCCGAGCGGTGCGCGCGGCAACGCCGCATCGCGCGACAAGGGAGCCGCCGCCGCGAAGCCCCCCAAGAAAAAGGGTGGAGGCGGCGAGCCCCCGACCTCACCACCGGCACCGGTCCTGACGGGAGCGCCTCTGCCTCCGACGCTGTCTCCCGCCAACGAGGTGACGCGCGAGCGGACCGAGAGCACGGTGAAGGCTCCCGAGGTCCACGACACCGCCGCGCTCGCGAAGCTCATTCGCGAGGACATCAAAGCGGAGGTCGCGGCCAAGAGGCTTCCGCCCGCGAAGTACAGCGTCACGACCGACAAGTACTCCATGGGTTCGAGCATCACGGTCGTGGCCTCGAAGCTGCCGTTCCCCGTCCTCAACGAGGCGGCGTTTCACCTGAGCAAATGGGGAGCCGAGTTCGACAGCGACCGGTTCCGCAGCCGCTACACGCCCGAGGCCGAGAGTCTCCAGAAGAAGCTCGAAGCGATCGTCGGCGCCTACCACTGGGATCGGTCCGACCCGCAGACCGACTACTTCCACAGCCGGTTCCACAAGGACGTCCGCCTCGACGACCACGGCGAGATGGACCGCATCCGCGAGAAGCTCAAGAAGGCCGCGAAAGAGCCGAGTCCTGCGGCGCCCGGCAAGCCGTTCGTCTGGCGGGAGCCTCCGGGAGGCCTGCTCGAAACCGGCTGGTACGCGTCCGACGAGAACAACAAGCGGCGCGGCCCGTTCGCATCCCAGGCCGAGGCGGAGCGGTCGTGAGCCGTCCTTCGCGCGCGCCGCCCGTGGCGTGAGTCCCCGAGCCCTCCCTGGGTCAGTGCCGTGTCCCCCCTACCGAGACCAAGAAAGAGAGAAGGCAGCGTCATGGACAAGAAGAGGAAGAGCGAGACGAAGACGACCCGGCGCGCGCGCCTGTCGGCCTGGAGCTACCTGGCGAACGACCCGCCCTTTCAGCCGGGCGAGCGCCGCATCTTCATCGGCCGACCGCAGATCCCCTTCGAGGCCGAGCGCGTGCGCGTCTCCGCGGGGCTGCGCGTCGTTCAGGTAAGCATCGGCGCGCACCGCTTCGAGCCTCGGCCGTGCGACCGGCGGGAGCATGCGACCGGCGTCGACTTCGCGCTCACGGCGATCGGACGTCGCCGGATCGCGATGGACGCAGGCAGGAGCATCGAGGTGCTCGTCGAGGCCATCGAGGCCGGTCCGCGCTGCGTGCCGGTTCTTCTCGGCAAGCCTCTGCAGCCCGGCGTGTCGTGCGTCCCGCTCTCGCCCATCGAGAGGACGGACAGCTTCGACGTCGCCGAGGGCGTCGTCGACATCGCCACCGAGCCGGTTCAGCGTGGACACGTTGCCCGGGTCCTCTTCCAGACCGAGCGCCTCGACGAGATCGATCTCGTCGATCTGCGCATCGGTCGAGACACGCAGTTCGTCGTCGCGGCCGACGTACCCTTGGGTCTCTTCCCCGAAGGGCTCGACGTCGCGTGCGATCTCGAGCCGTGGCAGGCCTTGTCCTTCCGGTTGCGCAACCGGGGCGCTCCGCGGAAGCTCACCATCGACGTCGACGTGGCCCCGCCGGCCAGGGCCGAGGAGTAGCCACGATGGCCACCTCACACTCTGTCGACCGGCACGATCCGGCGCTCGCCAACCTGGAGATCCTGCGCCAGCGCCTTCGCGAGGCGCTCTACGCCAAGAAGATGCGCTTGCGCGAGCTCGCCGAGCTTTGCAAGCGTCAGCGCGCCGAGCTGCGCGCGTGGGTGAAGGAGCGCCGTGTGTACGCGCTCGCGGAGCTTCAGAACGAGCTTCGCGCGGCGCGTGGCGCCGCCCAGGCCAACCGGCGGGCGCGCCTTCAAGAGGCCCGGCGCTCGTCGACGTCGGCGGTCGAGCTGGCGCGCGCCGCCGTGGAGATCGAGCACGCCCACGCCGCTGAGCAGCGCCGCATCACCCGGACGCACGAGACCAAACGCGTGGCGGTCGACAAGGCCCACGCCCGGTCGCTCTCGGAGAACGCGATGTCGCCCGCGACCCTTAAGCGCCTCGCACCCCTGCTCGACAAAGCGCGTGGGATCCGTCCGGCTCCCGGAGAGTCCCGGACCGAGGCCCTCTGGCGTTACGCCCGCGCGCACCCCGAAGAGATGCACGCGCTTCTCGAACCGGACGCCGAGAAGACAATCGCCAAGACGCGTCAGGAGATCGCCACGGCCGAGGAGACCATCCGGACGGGTGGGCGCGGGGTCGCGGCACGCCCGCCGCGCGGACGAAAGGCTTCGTCACCGCCCGCCTCGCCTACGAAGAACGCGAAATCGTCCCGGCCGCACGCCGCTCCGAGACGAGCGCCCCCGGCGGCGTCCGTGGCGATCGCGGAGCCGCCCGTCGTCTCATCGACGGAGCCCGACGAGCCTGTGAGAATCGAGGCGCCCCGGCCTCCCGCCATCGAGCCGCCCGCGCCGCGCCCGGCGGCTCCGGCAAAGGGTGCGCCCGAGCCTCCCCCTGCCGCGCGTTCGCGCCGGTCGCGCCGTCCGCGCGCCCAGCTCGGGCTCGCCTTCGAGGCGCCCGACGCGACGTCGAACGTACCGTCCGCGATCGACGTCGCACCCGCGCCTCCCGCGGGTCCCGCCGGTGTCGGCCCGCCCTCGAAGGGACCCAACCCCTATGAGCAGAAGAAGGCGGCACGCATCGAGCGGCAGCGAACGCGCGCCGAAAAGCTCCGCGCTGGCGCCGAGGCGTCCCACGCGCGCGCGAAGTCCATCGGCGACGCGATCCCGATGGGACAGCCCATCCTCGTCGGGCACCATTCCCAGAAGCGCCACGAGCGCGACCTCGGCAAGATCGACAGGTCGATGCGCAAGAGCGTGGAGCTGACGCGCGCTGCCGACACGCTCGAGCGGCGGGCCGACCGTGCCGAGAAGAGCGACGCCGTGTCGAGCGACGATCCCGAGGCTGTCGCGAAGCTCCGCGTCAAACTCGCCGACGTCGACAAGGACCGGGGGCGGATGCGCGATGCCAACATCGCCATTCGCGCGGGTGGCGACGTCGCCAGGCGCCTCAAGGGGCTCGGCTTCTCCGAGACGAGGGTGAAGGAGCTGCTGAAGCCTGACCCGATGGGCCGCGTCGGCTTCCCCGCCTACGCCCTGCAGAACGCCTCCACCGAGAGCGCGCGGATCAAGGCGCGCATCGCCGACCTCGAAAAGCGCGCCGCGGCTCCGGCGCGCGCTCCGAAGACGATCGGGGGCGCGACCGTCTCCGAGGCTGAGAACCGCGTCCGCATCGTCTTCCCCTGCATCCCGCCCGAGAGCGTACGCAAGGAGCTGAAGGGCTCGGGCTTTCATTGGTCGCGCTCTGTCGGAGCATGGCAACGGATGACGAGCAATGCGGCTTGGTCGGAGGCCAAGCGGATCCTCACCGCGTACGCGCTGCCGCCGCCGGCCGCCATCGAGACGCCGCCCGCGTCGAGGGGCGCACGATGAGCGCGCCGTCCGTTGCGGCGTCGTTCACGGACCGGCTGCGGAGCGCCGCGCTCATGGGCGCGAGGGAGTACGGCGGCCGAACCATCCTTGAGCCTTCGCAGCTCTTCACCAGTCCCTCCGCGCCCTACTACGCATCGCCCTACCGCCTGAAGCTCCACGCCTCGTGGGCGGCGGTCACGACCGGCTTCGACGCGCCGCCATGGCGCCTGTGGCAGGAGGAGGCGGAGCCCGCGTACTTCCCGGATGCGTCGAGCTGGTACGCGGCGGCGGCCTACGAAACCATTCCCGCCCAGTCGCAACAGCGCGGCGGGTCGCTGCTGCGAGGGCCTGGCGCCCGGAAGTACCCTCCGCCCACCCCGCCCACGTCCGGCGCGACCTCCTGGCAGCGCCAGCGCCTCGTGGCGCTCGCGGCCTCGATGGTCGGGTACCCATACCGGCGCCACCACATCCCCGACTGGCACCCCGGCGCGGGCTGGTACGCCGGCCTGGCGCTGCCGTCGGGCGATCTCGTGTCGCAGTGGGTGGGGCAGGGCGTCGATTGCGCCGACTACGCGTCCTGGCTCTACAACTACGGCCTCGGCCTCTACCTCGACTCGAACACTCACGTGCAAGGCGGGCTCTGGTCGACCTCGCCCATCCTCGACAACAACGACGGGACGGCCACCTACCGAGCCCGCAAGGTCGATGACGCCCTGGCCGCCATGAACGCCGGGGCAGGCTACCGGAGCGCCTACAGCGTCCTCCGGAACACCCTGCAAACGGGCGACCTCCTCTACATCGCCGGCGACACGCCCACGACCGAGATCCTCGCTCTACTGAAGGCCTCCGAGACGACGATCCTGAGCGGTCTTCTGACGCATGTCCTCGTGTGGCTCGGCGACACGGGTCTCTCGCCGGACGACCGTCCGCTGGTCACCGACAGCTACAGCCGAGGGGCGGTGACCGACGCCAAAGGGGCGGCGATCCCCGACGGCGTCCAGGTCCGGCCCTTCTCCCCGCCCTCGTCGGCGGCACCTCCGGCCATCTCCACGCCGCCCGGCCAACCGAGCTGGTACTTCGACCACTTCGTCTGGGCGCAGCGGATCCTGCCGGCGCGCCCGGGGAGAACGGCCCGGCGGCCGACGGCACCCGCGATCTGACAGAGGTCGGATGACCCCGTACGCCCTCAGTCCCGCCGCTGCGCGCCGGCAGCGACGTGAGCTGATGACGCAGATCGCGCGGGATGAGAAACGGAAGCAGCGTCAGCACCTCGCCGCCCTTCGTGCCCAGGTGCGGCAAGCGCGCGTCGATCGCAAAGCTGCGCTCGAGGAGGCGAGGGCACGCTGCCGAGCCGAGAGGCTCTCGGTACGCCAACGTGTCGAGGCGCTACGGCAGCGGGTCCTCCAGGAGCTACGCGATGCGGTCGCCGCGGAGCGCGCGGAGGCGCGCCAGACGTGCACCGTGCGCCGCACGGCCGCGCGCGCGATCAGCGACCGGATCAAACGCGTGCGCGCAGAGCTTGAAGCCGAGCGCGCATTCCAGCGCGACATGCGCCGCATCGAGAGCGCGAATCGTCATCGCACCCAGCAGGCGCATCGCGCGTCGGCCGCCGAGCGCCGCTCGGAAAGCGACGACGCCGTGAGGGCATCGATCCCCGATGAGCTTGTGCCGCTGTGGGAGCGCGTCAAGCGGTCCATCCGTGGATCCGACCGCATGAGCAGGGCCGAGATTTTCATGAAATATGCGGAGGAGCATCCGGAGGACGTGCTCTTGATCCTTGAGGATCGCACCGACGCCCTCGTGCGCGAGCTCGAAGCGCGCGAGCGTGACGCGGCCGCCGCGCTGCGCCACCACCCGGGGCTCCCCGAGGACCCCTTCGCCGAGCTTGGACCACAGTCCCAAGCCGCGGATAGCGTACCGTTTTGAGCACCTCCAGACGCACCGCCGAAGGTAGCGTCGTCCAGCCGGAGGGGTGCTACGACCAGCGGGTGGCGACGTCTCCGGTTCGACAGCAACGGATCCTGCAGCTCATTCCGAAGCTGCCCCGCAAGATCACCGTCGAGCAGCTCGCCAAGAAGCTCGTCGAGGACGGCATCCGCGTCACGACCCGCACCGTGCGACGCGATCTCGAGGATCTCATGGCGTTGCATCCGCTCGTCAGCGACGGCAACGGTCGGCCGCAAGGTTGGTCGTGGGACCGCGGGGCCGCACCGCTCCTTCCGCCGACGCTGGATCCCGACACCGCGCTCGCCTTCAAGTTGCTTGCCCACCACGCTGCGTCGGCGCTCCCGCCCCGAACGCTCGCGCACCTAGCGCCTTACCTCGCCCAGGCGCAGCGCATCCTGCAGAACGGTCCGAGCCAGGCACTCCGTCGGTGGCCCGACAAGATCCGCGTTCTCGCGCCGGGCCTGCCATTCCTGCCGGCCGCCATCGACGACGCCGTCGACGGGGTCGTCTACCGGGCGCTCTTCGAGGAGCGTTGCTTCCGCGCCCGCTACCGGAACGCGCACCGGCAGACCAAGGAGCACATTGTCCACCCGCTGGCGCTCGTCGTCCGCATGCCCCAGCGCTACCTCGTGTGCACGGTGCGCGCGGGACAGTCGCCCGTCCAGCTCGCGCTCGCGCGCATCCGCAGCGCGGAGCTCCTCGATCAGGCATGCGAGGTACCGCCCGGCTTCAATCTGGACGAGTCGCTTCGCAGGGGGGAGCTCGACGTACCGCTCGACCCAGATCCCATCCAGCTGCGCTTCCGAATTCGCAGCGAGGTCGGGGGCTTCCTCTTCGACACGCATTTCGCCGGCGATCAGAGCGTCGTCGACACGGCCGACGGCTGGCTCCTCGTCGAGGGGACCGTGCCGAACACGCGTGAGCTGCGACGCTGGATTTTCGGCTTCGCCGGGGACATCGAGATCCTCGATCCTCCGCAACTACGCGAAGAGATTCGCGCTGCTGCACGGACCCTTCTAGAAAGACACGACCTTGGTTCGCAAGTGACAGCCGGTGTCACGAGTGCCTCGTAGGATCCATCCACGGCGCGCCGCTCGGGCGCATCTTCCTGGAGGTACTGATGAACGCACTGCTCGATCCGATGAACCAGACGCCCAGGCGCGCTGCCGTGGGCGGTCGACACTTGCCGCCCGCTGCCAATCTGACCGGCCGCGCCGGGGCGTGCCAGATCCTCGGCATCGACAAGCGTGAGCTCCGCCGCCTGGAGGAAAAAGGGATCCTCCAGCCTGCGGTGCTGCAGCCGAACGGAGTGCGGTGGTTCGACATCGACACCGTGTGGAGGCTCGCCGTGGAGCGCCAGAAGGCGGGCAAGGTGCCTCGCCGGCGCGCGCGGCGGACGTCGAACCGGCCGGAGGGGGTCCAGCCTGTGACGGGCGCGGAGACCCGCAAGATCGCCGAGTGGTTCGCCGCGGGTCTCTCGCACGCCGAGATCGTCCTGCTCTGCGGCAAGACGCATGAGACGATCCGCTACCTCTACGCGCAGTACATCACCCCGAGCGGGGCGCGGCTGCGGATGACGGCACGCGCCCCCGTCGACGCAGTCCCCGAGTCGCCCGCGTACTTCCCGGAACTCGAGCCCGCGCGCGCCAGCAGGCCTCAGCGTCTGCCCCCTCGGCCGGAGCCGGCTGCACTGGCGCTGCCTCCGGGAGCCGTCCCCAGCGCTAAGGCGCTGCCTCGTACTCCGCGGCCGCCGTTGGCGACCACATCGCCGTCCGCACGTCGCCGGCCCCTCACGCGGGTGCCCGAGTCGTGGTTCTCGGACCCCCTTTCGCCGCCGCCTGACGACGACGGCCTGTAGCCAGCGGCCGATCTACGAAGGGGCGGAATCGACTACCATCACCGCCCGATGCCGAACCTCCACTCGACCCTCAACGACCTCGCCTCGAACTTCGCGGAAGCCGTGCTCCATGCCATCCGCTCGGCCTCCCTCGCCGACCTTCACGCCGGGGGTGAGCCCATCAGTCGCGGCAGGACGGGTCGCGCCGAGGGCGGCCGGGGGTCCAACGGCGGGGGTGCTCACGTCGTGGGCCGCGAGTCCTCGGCCCCGACCACGAAGGGCAAGTCCGCGGGGAAGGGCCGCCTCCGCAGGCGGACACCCGAGGAGATCGCCAAGACTCTCGACAGCGTCATCGGACTCCTGAAGGCGACCCGCGGCAAGGGCTTGCGCAGCGAGCAGATCCAGAAGGCGCTGAAGCTCGACAGGCGCGAGATGCCGCGCGTTCTCGGCGAGGGCCTCTC
>JBEKGQ010000211.1:0-11654 GCA_050012715.1 Polyangiaceae bacterium | reverse complement strand
GCATGATCGCGTGCTTCGGGATCGGCGCGCACGTCGCCTACATCTACGTGCGCGACGAGCTCCACCTCTCGAAGGCGCGCCTCGAGGGCGCCATCAAGGAGGCGAAGGCCAAGGGCTACCTGGGGAAGACCCCGTTCGGGACGAGCTACCCGCTCGAGGTGTACGTCCACTCCGGCGCCGGCGCGTACATCTGCGGCGAGGAGACCTCGATGCTCAACTCGATCGAGGGGCGCCGCGGCGAGCCGCGCATGAAGCCCCCCTTCCCCGCCAACGCCGGCGCCTTCGGGTGCCCGACGACGGTGAACAACCTCGAGACGATCGCGGCCGTGCCGACCGCCTTCGGCATGGGGTGCGAGGCGTTCAGCAAGCTCTCCATCCTCCACGGGATCGGCGACGGCGGCGTGCGCCTCTACGGCGTCAACGGCAACGTGAAGACGGGCGCGGTCGTCGAGCTCGCGGTCGGTCCCACGATCAACGAGCTCATCTACGACATCGGCGGCGGTGTACAGGGCGACCGCGGCGTGCTCTGCGTCATCCCCGGCGGCTCGTCGACCCCCATCCTGCGCCCCGAGGAGAAGGTCGTCGCGCCGGACCCGAAGAGCCCTCTCCACGACTACGACGGCAAGAGCGTGTTCGACGTGCCGCTCGGCGTCGAGACGATGCGCCTATGCGGGACGATGCTCGGCACCTGCTGCGTGACGGTCATCGCCGAGGGGACCGACCCGCTCTGGTGCTTCCAGAACCTGATGCAGTTCTACCGCCACGAGTCGTGCGGCCAGTGCACACCCTGCCGCGAGGGCAGCGGGTGGCTCCTCCGCATCACGACGAAGCTGCTCGAGGGCGAGGCCACCCAGGCCGAGCTCGACAGCCTGCACGACATCGCGAACGGCATCATGGGCAACACCATCTGCGCGTTCGGAGAGGGAACCGCCATGCCGGCGCTCGCGTTCATCCAGAAGTTCCGCCCCGAGCTCGAGCAGTACGTGCGCGGCGAGAAGAAGAAGAGCGGCGCGACCCTCTCGGTGGAGCCCTGGCGATGATTGCAGCGGGAACCATCTACTTCTACGCGTGCGCGCTCATGGCGCTCGGCGGGGCCGCCGGCGTGGTGCTCTCGAAGAACCCGATCCGCAGCGCGATGGGGCTCCTCCTCCTCATCCTGAGCATCGCGGGGCTCTTCCTCGCGCTCCACGCCCAGTTCCTCGCCGCGATCCAGCTCATCGTCTACGCGGGCGCGATCGTCATCCTGTTCCTCTTCGTCATCATGCTCCTCGGGCCGAGCGCGTCGACGCCGGCGGACCGCCGCGGAATGGCGGTGCGGGTCTTCGGCGGCGGGCTCTTCGGCCTCGCGAGCCTCGCCGCGCTCTGGGCGGTGGTGTCGCAGGCGATGGAGGCCCACCGGTCGATGCCCATGCCGCCGCCCGATGACAGCTTCGGGGGGATCGACGCGTTCGGGAGCGTGCTCTTCGCGGACGCGCTCGTGCCGTTCGAGCTGTCGAGCGGCCTCCTGATGGTCGCGGTCCTCGGCGCCATGG
This sequence comes from Polyangiaceae bacterium, assembly GCA_050012715.1. Classification (GTDB taxonomy): domain Bacteria; phylum Myxococcota_A; class Polyangia; order Polyangiales; family Polyangiaceae; genus Palsa-1150. The sequence continues at coordinate 10,122 of JBEKGQ010000211.1, read as the reverse complement.
CGGTCGCCCGCGGTCGCCAGGGTCAGAAGACGATGTCCAAGAACGAGCTCGAGGTCGCCTCGATGCCCTTCGCCGCCGAGAAGATGCGCGAGCTCCCGGCGCAGACGTCGGGCGTCTTCAGCCACGAGATCCACCTCCACGAGACTCCCGAGAAGGAGAGCACGTCGTGATCCCCGCCGAGCACTACGTCATCCTGAGCGCGCTGCTCTTCATCGCGGGCGGCGTCGGCTTTCTCGTCCGGCGGAACGTGCTCGTCACGCTGATGAGCATCGAGGTGATGCTCAACGCGTCGAACCTCGCGCTCGTCGCCTTCAACCGCTCCCGCCTCGCCCACGTGGCCTCGTCCGCCTACGTCGGCGCGAGCCACACCGGGCAGGTGTTCGCGTTCTTCATCATCGCCGCGGAGGCCGCGGAGGTCGCGGTCGGCCTCGCCATCGTGATCGCCTTCTATCGCCTCCGTCGAACCGTCCGGTCCGACGAGGCCGATCTCCTCAAGAACTAGGAACCGCATGCTCTCGCTCCTTCCGCCGCCGAACGACTTCGTGCTCATCGCGGTCATCCTCGGGATGCCGCTGCTCGGCGCCTTCGTGAACGGCATCTGGGGCAATCGCCTCGGCAAGCGCGCGGTGCGGCTGATGACGCTGTCCGCGGTGGGGGTGAGCTTCGTCGCCTCGCTCATCGCGTTCCTCTCCCTGGCGCAGCTCTCGGAGCAGGAGAAGGGCGCCCACGTGAAGCTCGTGTGGAACGCCTGGGAGTGGATGCACACGACCGGGGGGCGCGAGGGCGCGGTGGTGCCCATCGACGTCAAGTTCAGCATCGATCAGCTGAGCGGCGTGATGATGCTCGTCGTCACCGGCGTCGGGTTCCTCATCCACCTCTACGCGACGTCGTACATGGAGACGGACAAGAGCTACGCGCGCTTCTTCGCGTACCTGAACCTCTTCGTCTTCTCGATGCTCGTCCTCATCCTGGGCGACAACCTGCCGCTCCTCTTCGTCGGGTGGGAGGGCGTCGGGCTCTGCTCGTACCTCCTCATCGGCTTCTGGTACCAGAACCCGGCCAACGCCGCGGCCGGCAAGAAGGCCTTCATCGCCAACCGCATCGGCGACTTCGGGCTCCTGTGCGCGATGTTCCTGCTCGTCGAGTACACCGGCGCGCTCGACTGGAACGGGATCGCGAACGGCGCGACGAGCCTCGTTCACCCCGGCGACGTCTACCGGGTGCACGTCTGGCCGCTCGGCGGCGGGCACTACGAGGGGTTCCTCCACTTCCTGCAGCCGAACAAGCCGTTCACCATCAGCGCGGCGACCGCGGTCGGCCTCGCGCTCCTCCTCGGGTGCACCGGCAAGAGCGCGCAGATCCCCCTCTACGTGTGGCTCCCGGACGCGATGGCCGGCCCGACGCCGGTGTCGGCGCTCATCCACGCGGCGACGATGGTCACGGCCGGCGTCTACCTCATCTGCCGGCTGTCGTTCGTCTTCGTGCTCTCGCCGTTCACGATGATGATGATCGCCATCGCGGGCGCGTCGACCGCGCTCTTCGCGGCGACGATCGCGGTCGTCCAGAACGACATCAAGAAAGTCCTCGCCTATTCCACGATCAGCCAGCTCGGGTTCATGTTCCTCGGCGTCGGCGTCGGGGCGTTCACGGCGGGCTTCTTCCACGTCTTCACGCACGCGTTCTTCAAGGCGTGCCTGTTCCTCTGCGCGGGGTCGGTCATCCACGCGATGCACGCCCGCATCCACGACGACGACAAGGCGCAGGACATCCGGAACATGGGGGGCCTCCGCAAGTGGCTCCCGCTGACCCACTGGACGTTCGCGGCGGCGACGGCCGCCATCATCGGGCTGCCCTTCACGAGCGGCTTCTTCTCGAAGGACGAGATCCTCTACCGGGCGTTCGTCGATCGCACCGTGAACCCGGAGGATGGCGTGGGCCTGCTGAAGAAGCTCGGCACGTTCTCGCCGCCGCTGTGGATCGGGCCGGTCCTCTACGCGATGGCGGTGGCGGCGGCGACGCTGACCGCGTTCTACATGTGCCGCCTCTACTTCCTGACGTTCTGGGGCGACTTCAAGGGCTGGACGGTGGGGCGTCCCTCGCTCCTCGCGCGCCACGAGCTGGCGCCGGTGCACGCGCCCGACCCGGACCATCACGGCGAGGACGACGAGGACGACGACGCCGGCCACGTGCACCACGAGGATCCCGCGACGCCCGGCTTCGCGCCGCACGAGTCGCCCTGGCAGATGACGGTGCCGCTCATCATCCTGGCGGCGTTCTCGCTCTTCGCCGGGGTGCTCAACCCGGGCTTCGGCATCCTCAAGGAACGGCCGATGGACCACTGGCTCGAGCCGGTGTTCAAGGCCGCGACCGAGAAGGCGGTCATCTTCGCGCACAACAACGACGCGTCGTGGGCGGAGCACCTGGAGTGGCCGCTCGCGCTCGGAGGCATCGGCGCGTTCGCGGTCGGCACCGCCCTCGCCTGGTGGGTGTACATCGCGAAGCGCGGCGAGCCGGCGCAGGCGATGGCCAAGGCGCAGCCGGGCCTCTACCGGCTGGTGCTCGACAAGTGGCGCATCGACGAGCTCTACGAGGCGACGGTGATCGCGGCGGTCGATTCGCTCGCGGAGACGGCGGCGGCGGTCGACAAGTCGGTCGTCGACGGCATCCTCGCCCGGCTCACGTCGCTGGTGGTCGCCGCGTCGGGGACCATCCTGCGGGCCTTCCAGAACGGCGTGGTCCACGTCTACGCGGCGATGATGGTCGTGGGGCTGGCGGTCATCGGCTGGTTCTTCGCCGTGCCGCACCCGAACGCGACGGTCGTCGACGCGGGCAAGGACGACTACGTGGTGACGGCCGCGCCGGGCGTCGGGTACGCGTACCGGTGGGACGCCGACGGTGACGGCAAGCCCGACAAGAAGGACTTCGGCGCGGACAGCACGCTCAAGGTGCACGTCGAGCCGGGCAAATCGCAGACAGTAGGGCTCGAGGTTCGCAACTCGTTCGGGCTCGTCAGGACGAAGACCATTCAAGTGGCGCGGCCAGCCGAGCCGACGTCCTCGCTCTGAGGCATACCGATGGCCATCGTCGACACGTCTTCGCACGCTCCGCACGGCACGCCGGCATCCGCGCCGCGGCCCGGGCCCTTCTCGTTCGGCTGGGGGCAGATCGGTCGGCTCTTCCTCCTGGCCGCGGTCGGGCTCGTCGCGGCCTTCTACTTCGATCACGCCGTCCCCGTGGTCGCCGCGGCGGTCGTCGCGGCGCTCGTCCCCCGGCAGCACGGGTGGTCGGTTCGCGGCCCCCTCGCCCTGATGGCGGCGCTGCTCGCGCTGTTCGTGGTGCGCATGTGGCCCGGCGCCGCCGCCGCGGTCGCAGAAGGAGCGCCGGCGAAGATCTCCGAGGCGGGGCACCTCCTCAGCTGGATCGTGTGGCTCCCCCTCGTGGGCGCCGTCGCCGTGCTCTTCATGCCCCGCCAGTCGCACGTGACCCTGCGGTGGACCACGGTGCTCGTCATGCTGGCGACGCTCGTGATGACCCTGCCGCTGCTGCGGGTGTCGATGGGGCGGACGTACCACTTCAACGAGGACACCGTGTGGCTGCCGCGCTTCGGCATCCACTACCACCTCGCCGTCGACGGCATCTCGCTGTGGCTGGTCGTGCTGACCGCGGTCATCACGCCGATCGCCGCCTACGCGTCGTTCGCCCCGATCCAGACGCGGGTGAAGGACTGGTGCTTCGCTCTCCTCCTGCTCGAGGGCGGGATGCTCGGGTCGTTCTTCGCGCTCGACCTCTTCGTCTTCTACGTGTTCTGGGAGCTGATGCTCATCCCCATGTACGTCATGATCGGCGTCTGGGGCGGGACGAACCGCATCCGCAGCGCGATCAAGTTCTTCATCTACACGATGTTCGGCTCGGTGTTGATGCTCGGCGCCATCCTCTACGTGGCGTACGCGTACGCGCAGGCGAACGGCGGCGTGCCGAGCTTCGACTACTTCGATCTCCAGCGGCTGATGCTGCCGCGCCACGTCCAGATCTGGATCTGGGCCGCGTTCACGCTGGCCTTCGTCATCAAGGTCCCGATGTTCCCGGTGCACACGTGGCTGCCCGACGCGCACACCGAGGCGCCGACGGCGGGCTCCGTGCTGCTGGCCGCGATCATGCTGAAGATGGGGACCTACGGGTATCTGCGCTTCTCGATGGGCCTCTTCCCGGAGGCGAGCTCCGAGTTCGCGGCGAACCTGGCGGGCGTGGCCGTCCTCGGCGGCATCCTCTACGGCGCCCTCTGCGCCTGGAAGCAGGAGGACGTGAAGCGCCTCATCGCGTACTCGTCCGTGGCGCACCTCGGCTACGTGATGCTCGGCCTCTTCGCGCTGACGACGGCGTCGATCGAGGGCGGCGTCCTGCAGATGGTGAACCACGGCGTGTCGACCGGGATGCTCTTCCTCCTCTTCGGCGTCATCTACGACCGCCGCCACACGCGCCACATCGACGACTTCGGCGGCCTCGCGAAGCCGATGCCGGTCTACGCGGCGCTCTTCGTCGTCGCGACGCTGGCGAGCGTCGGCCTCCCGGGCACGAACGGCTTCGTCGGCGAGTTCATGGTCATCACCGGGACCGCGACGTCGACCCACCTGGGGCGCTTCGCCGGCGTGCAGGCGATGGGCGCTGCGATGGGCGTCGTCCTCGGCGCCGTCTACATGCTGATGGTGGTCCAGAAGCTGTTCTTCGGCCCCATCACCCACAAGGAGAACCGGCGGCTGCCCGATCTGTCGGCGCGCGAGCTCGTCTCGCTGGCGCCGCTGACGATGCTCATCTTCGTCATCGGCCTCTTCCCGAACATCTTCCTCTCGCAGATCAAGGGTGCAGCCGAGCGGGTGTCGAACGACTTCGAGGCGCGCCTCGACGCGAACCCCGCGCCCAAGTTCTACGAGGGGCCGATCAAGCTCGCCCCTCGCCGGCCCGACGCCCCGAAGGAGCACTGAGCCATGCCCATCCTCCTCGCGCTCTCTCCGCTCGGCGTCGTCGGCATCGGCGCCATGCTGCTGATGCTGGTCGAGGCGTTCTCGCGCCGCCCGCGCGGGCTCGCCCTCGGAGCCGCCATGGTCCTCTTCGCCGGGGCCGCCTTCGCCGGCGGCGTGTGGATGTTCGGCGTCGAGCACCTGCCGGAGGCGGCGACGCTCGCCCCCTGGATCCTCGTCGATCGGTTCACGCTCTTCTTCGACATGGTCCTCTGCCTCGGCGGCGGCCTCGCAGCGCTGCTCGCGGGCGGGTACCTGCCGGAGCACAACCTCGATCACGGTGAGTTCTACTCGCTCCTCCTCTTCGCGACGTTCGGCGGGATGGTGCTCGCCGCGGCGGGTGACGCCCTGACGCTCTTCCTCGGGCTCGAGACGATGAGCATCGGCGCCTACGCGATCTCGGCGTTCCGTCGGTCGAACCCGCGGTCGGCCGAGGGGGCCCTGAAGTACTTCCTCCTCGGGTCCTTCGCGGCGGCCATCCTCGTCTACGGCTTCGCGCTCATCTACGGCGCGACGGGGCACACCGACCTCGCCGGCATCGGCGCCGCGGCGCAGACCGGAGCGTCGCACAACCCGCTGCTCATCGTCGGCGCCGTGCTCGTCCTCGTGGGCATGGTGTTCAAGGTGAGCGCGGTGCCGTTCCACTCGTGGACGCCGGACGCCTACGAGGGCGCGCCGACCCCCGGGACGACGTTCATGGCGGTCGCGGTGAAGGCGGGCGCCTTCGCGATGCTCCTGCGGGTGCTCGTGCTCGCCTTCGGCGACCCGACGTGGCGCTCCTGGGCCAGCGGCTGGCCGCCGGTGGTGGCGACCCTCGCGCTGCTGACGATGACGGTGGCCAACCTCATCGCCGGGAGGCAGGAGTCGGTCAAGCGGATGCTGGCGTACTCGAGCATCGCGCACGCCGGGTATGCGCTCCTCGGCGTGACGGCGATGCTGAAGGATCCCGCCGACGGGGCGGGCAGCGTGCTCTTCTACCTCCTCGCCTACACCGCCTCGACCGCGGGCGCGTTCGGCGCGCTCGTCCTCTGCGGGAGCCGCGGCAAGGAAGCCGTGACCTACGACGATCTCTCGGGCCTCGGGAAGCGGCACCCGGCAGCCGCCCTCGCCTTCACGCTGTTCCTCCTCTCGCTGGCGGGCATTCCCCCGACCGCGGGGTTCTTCGCCAAGTGGTTCGTCTTCCGCGCCGCGATCGACGGGGGGCTCTACTGGCTGTCGATCCTGGGCCTCGTGAACAGCGTCATCGGCGCGTACTACTACCTGCGCGTGATGGTCTACATGTACATGCGCGAGCCGGCGGCGGGCGCGCCCGTGGCGGTGCCGATGCGCTCGGGATACGTGACGGCGGCGCTCCTGGTGAGCGCGGTGCTGGTGCTCGTGCTGGGCCTCACGCCGACGCACTACCTCGACGTGGCCCTCGCCGCGGCGGGGTCGTTCGCCAAGGGCTGAGACTCCGAGCCGCCGCCCCTATTCGACCCTGAGGCGCGCTGCACCGAGCGCGCTGAGGGTCGCCCGGGCGCGGCGCGCGACGTCGGCGTCGCCGGTCTTCTCCGCGAGCCGCAGGGCGACCGCAGCCAGGAGCGGGTCAGCGGGGTTGCGCGCGAGGAGGGCGCGAGGAGCGTCGGGCGAGATGGGGCCGCCCGCCGCGAGCTGCGCGATCGCCGACGCGGCCGCGACGACGGGATCGGGTGCCGACCCCGCGCGGAGGCGGCCGGAGAGCTCGGTGAAGCGTACCGACGTGGGCTCCGTGAGCGCGAGCGCCAGGTAACGGTGACGTCGATCGAGCGCCGGATCGTCGGGCGAGACCGAGAGGCGCTCCGGCGGGGGACTGACCACGAAGAGCTCGACGACCCCCCCGGGGGCGAGCGTCGCCAGCGGCAGGACCCCGCGCGAGACGAGCTCGACCGCCGGGCGCACCACGCGGTCGTCACCCGCCGCCATCGGGAGGCTGGGGATCGCCGCCAGGGCGCTCCGCGCGTGGGCCGGGGACGAGAGCGGCATCAAGGCGGCGCCGAACGCCACGAGCGCCGCCGCCGGAACGGGGGTGTCCCCGGCCCGGGCCGACGCGGCCGCAGCGAGGACGTCGCCGCCCTCGGCCACGGCTCGCACGAGGCGCGCCCCGAGGGCCCCCGGGTCCGCAGAGGCCACCTCGGTCGCGACGTCGCGGGCGAGCGCGCGATCCCCGGCGAGGAGCGCGCGACCGGCGACCTCCTCGAGCGAAATGCGGGCCCGGGTCGCACGACGGCGCGCCGCACCGCCATCATGCCGGAGGATCGCCTCGTCGAGCGCGAGACGCGGAGCCAGAGAGAGGCGCGCGAGCAGAGGGCCCTCACCGGCCTCGAGCGCGGCGACCGCAACCATCCTCGCCTCGCCCACGTCGCCCGCTCCCGCGAGCTCTTCGGCGGCCGCGGCGATCGACTCCCGACGCTCGGGCGCCACGCGCGCCAGCTCGGCGAGCGCGCGCGACCACAGCGCGACGTCACCATGAGCCTCCGCCCACGACGCGAGCGCCCCCCAGGCCGCCACCGGGTCGGCCGCCGTCACCGTCAGCGCGACGAGGCGCTCGCGCGCGCCAGCCGCGGTGGGCCCCGTATCGTCGACCCGCGCGAGGAGGATGTTCGCCCCGTCCCCGCGAGGATCGAGCGCGGTCGCTCGCGCCGCCGCGTCGCGCTCCGCCGCCGCATCGCCGGCCGCCGCTGCGCACGCCGCCTTCACCGCCCAGGCCCGCGCATACGTCGGGTCGAGCTCGAGGGCGTGCGACGCCGCACGCTCCGCGCTCGCCGCCCCGCCGCGTCCCGCCCCGCATTCCACCTCGGCGATCCGCGTCCACGGCTCCGGGCTCGCGGGGTCGCCCTCGGCCGCTTCGCGGTACGCCTTGATGGCCTCCTCGGGGTGATTCCCCGCCTCGGCGATGGCGCCCCGCAGGAACGCCGCATACGCCTCCGGGGAGACGTAGCGCCCGACGATGACGTCCCCGCCGTACGCTCGCTCCACCAGCGACGGGTGGATGCACCCGACGCCCGTCGACACGAGCAACGCCGCGAGCGTGCCCAGCGCGCGCCTCATGCGACCACCCCCAGCGCGCCGCTCAGCGCCTCGAGCAGCGCCGCGCGCGAGCAGCGCCGCATGCACGTCCGCCGCCGGCCGCGGCGTCCCCACCCAGACGAAGTTCGCCGAGCTCGGCACCACGTCCACCCCCGGCATCGCGCGCATGGCACCCGTCACCCGCTCGCGCTCCGCGACGACGCCCGCGACGTGCGCGCGCACCTCGTCCCAGGCCTCCGCCAGCACCGCCGCCGCGGCGGCCTGGCTCGTCGCGCTCACGTTGAACGGCTGGCGCACCTTGTCCACCTCGCGCACGAGCGCCTCGTCGGCCTCGAGCCAGCCGATGCGCAGCGCCGCGAGCCCCACCTTGCTCAGCGTCCGCAGGATCGCCAGCCGCGGGTACCTCGCACGCCAGCTCCGCAGCGACTCCCCGGCGTAGTCGACGTACGCCTCGTCGAGCACGACCAGCGCGTCTCCCGTGCCGCCGAGCAGCGCCGCGATGCGCTCCTCGCTCATGCGGTTCCCGGTCGGGTTGTTGGGGCTCGCGACGAAGACGACGCTCGGCGGCATCATCTCCGCCGCGCGCTTCATCGCGCCCACATCGAGATCCCACGCCGCGTCGAGCGGCACCTCGACCGGCTTCGCGCCGTGCGCCTTCGCCGTCACCCGGTACATCACGAACGTCGGCGTCGGCGCGAGGACGACCGCCTGCGGGGCGCGCCCCAGCGGCCGCGCGAGCGCGGCCAAGAGCAGCGAGATGACCTCGTCCGAGCCCGTGCCGACGAGCAGGTCCTCGACGCGCGCCCCCGTCCGCTCGGCGATGCGCGCCTTCAGCTCTCTCGCTCGCGCGTCGGGGTATCGCTCGAGCGACGTTCGCTCGACCGCGCGAGCCACCGCCGCGCGCACGCCCGCCGAGGCGAGCGGCGGAGCCTCGTTCGCGTCGAGGCGCACCCGCACGCCGGCCGGATCGGCCGGCACGTACGACGCGAGCTCGCGAAGCTCGGGGCGGAGGAGGGTCGTCCAGTCGGCCACGCGCGGCTCAGCGTCTCCGCACGCTGGGGCCGTCGATGCCCTCGGCGCTCGTGGCTTCTTCGATGACGTCCGTCGTCTCCGAGACCATGTGGCCCTCGGCCTCGCGGAGGCGCTCGGCGATCTCGATGATGCGCCGCTCGACGCGTCCGAAGACGCTCGACGCCGGGAAGCGACCGCTCGCGTCGCGCTCGCCCGCCGGGACGCCGGTCAGGATCTCGATGCCCTGCGCCGCGGTGTCGACCGCATAGAGGTGGAACTGCCCGTGCGCCAGGGCGTCGGCCACGTCGTCGCGCAGCACGAGGTGCGGCAGGTTCGCGCGCGGGATGAGCACTCCCTGCAAGCCGGTCAGGCTCCGCGCCTTGCACAGGTCGAAGAAGCCCTCGATCTTCGCGCACACGCCGCCGATGGCCTGCATCTCGCCGAGCTGGTTCACGCTCCCGGTCACCGCCATGCTCTGGTCGATGCCCACGTCGGCGAGCGCGCTCAGCACCGCGAAGAGCTCGCTGGAGCTCGCGCTGTCGCCGTCGATCTCGCCGTAGCTCTGCTCGAACGCGAGCTGCGCGCGGAGCGAGAGCGGACGCTCCTGGCCGAACATCCGCGACAGGTAGCCGCGCAGGATGGCGACGCCCTTGGTGTGGATACTGCCGCCGAGCTGCGCTTCGCGCTCCACGTCGACCAGCCCCTCGCGACCGATGCCGACGACCGCCGTGATGCGCATCGGCTGCCCGAACTCGACGTCACCGGCGCTGAACACCGAGAGGCCGTTGACCACGCCGACGCGGGCCCCACCCGTCTCGAGGGCGACCTCGCCCCGGAGCGTGATCGAGCGGATGTGACGCTCCGCGCTCCCCGAGCGCTCGCGGCGCTCCCGCCACGCGGCCTGGATCTCGTCCGCCCCGACGACGCTGAGCGACGGCGGCGCGATGCTGGCGCGGAAGGGGCGCGTGGGCGGCGCGTCGGGGCTCGCCTCGTCCCCCGCCGACGCGGGCTCCACGTCCTCGTGCGTCGCCTTGGCCGCGGCGAGGGCGCT
>JBEKGQ010000210.1:0-9755 GCA_050012715.1 Polyangiaceae bacterium | reverse complement strand
AGTTCGCCGAGTACGTGACGACGCCGCGATAGAGGCGGCGCACGTCCGCGATGACCGCCTCGAAGCTCGGGGCGTGCGGGCCGGTGACCCAGGAGCGGAGCTCGACGCCCACCGAGAGCATGTCGGCGCGCGTCTCCTCCGCGACCTCGGCCCAGGTGGAGACGAAGCGGTCGTAGCTCTCCGCCCAGCGCGCCCAGCCTTCGTCGGTCCTCGGGTCGATGAGCGCGCGCCAGTCGCCCGACTCGACCCAGAGGTGCGGGACGAGGAGGACCCGCAGCCCGTGGGCGTGGGCCATGGCGACGGCGCGGGCGACGGCGACGCGGTTCTCGGCGAAGGGCGCCTCGAAGGTGAGGTCGACGCCGGAGCCGGAGAGATCCGCGACGCGCCCGAAGGGGGTGACGGCCACCCACGTGGCGCCCATGGCGCGCGACTCGGCGAGGGTGCGGTCGTAGGCGGCGGACCCGTAGCCGACGCCCGGGTGGTAGCCGTTCTCGATCGGCCCGACGGTGATGCCGCGGACGCCGCCGAGCTCCGCGCGCGTCCATGCGTCGGCGCCGGGGGAGGCGAGGGCGAGCTGCGCGGCGACGGCCAGCGCGAGAGGAGCCGCGCCCGGCACCGCTCACGCCTCGAGGAGCGCGTCGCTCACCGACGCGAGGTCCGCCGCGACGGCGTCGGCCCCCGCGCGCGCGAGCTCGCCCGGGTCGCAGGAGTGCGCGACCGCGACGCAGCGGAGGCCGGCCTTCTTCGCGGAGGTGACGCCGCCCGGGGAGTCCTCCACGACGACCACGCCGCCGGCGTGGCCGAGGCGCCCGAGCTCGCCCATCGCGTGGAGGTACGGCGCGGGGTCCGGCTTCGAGGCCGCCGTCTGCCCCGCGCTCACGATGAAGCCTACCGCGTCGCGTGCGCCCATGCGCTCGAGGGCAAAGGTGATCTCGTCGTAGAGCGCGCCCGAGACGATGCCCACCGGGCCTCGCGCGGCGCGCCGCGCGAGGAGCTCCAGCGCGCCCGGGAAGACGCGGAAGCCCTCCGCGAAGCGGGCGAGGAACTTCGGGTGCTTCGCCTCGACGAGCGCGCGCACCTCCTCTTCGCGCAGCGTCTGCTGCCGGCGCGAGAGCGCGGTGCGAAAGACGCCCGCGTCGTCGAGGCTCAGGTACCGCTGCATGTACTCGTCGGGCTCGAGCTTCATCCCGCGGGTCGCGAGCACGTCGTTGAACGCCGCGAGGTGCACCGGCTCGCTGTCCACCAGCACACCGTCGAAGTCGAAGAGCGTCGCGAACATGGTTTCCTCTCAGTGTTTCCCCGGGCCCGACGCCGCGAGCACGAGCGAGACGATGACCGCGCGCCCGTAGCGCGACTCGAGCGGGCGCGTCTCGGTGGCGTAGCCGTCGTGGTGCACGGCGATGGTGTGGGCCCCGGGGCGGATCTCGACCGACACCGGCGTCGGCCCCGCGGTCTGCCGGCCGTCGATGGTGATCACCGCGCCGGAGGGCTCGGTGATCACGGTGAGCACGGAGGGCCGCGCGCGGAGCGACTGGAGCTCGCGCTCGGCGTCGGCGCGGTCCTGCGCTCCGAGGTCGGTCTGCGCGAGGTACTGCTCGATCGCGCCGGCGGCGGTCTCGACGTCGTCCATGCGCTCGCGGCTCCGCGCGACGTTCCACAGCTCGCTCGACGGAGCGCCGAGGCGGTACGCCGCGACGAAGAAGCGGATGGCGTCGGAGAAGCGCCCGTCGCGGAAGGCGCGCACGCCCTGCTGATCGAGCTCGCGCGCGGCCTCGAGATCGGGCTTGGCCCGGCGCCCGGGAGCCTTCACGTCGTCGACGCCCGGCTCGCGGATGCCCACCTGGACGCAGGCGGTCGTGGCGAGGAGCGCGATCGTGGCCAGTCGCATGGGGCGAGCCGCCGATTCTGGCATGACCTACGCGGAGACGAGCACGATTCGCGTGATCTCGGGTCGCGCGTCGACGCGCGACGGCGGCCCCACCGTGCCGAAGCCGCGGTTCACGTAGAGCGTCGTGCCGCCGACGCGGTAGAGCCCCGCGACGTACGACATGAAGAGGTCGGCCGGGCGAAAGCCCGGGTTGATCTGCCCGCCGTGGGTGTGGCCCGAGAGCTGGAGGGCGACCTTGCCCGGCCAGCGGTCGACGGTCACCGGCTGATGCGACAGGAGGACACGCGGCAGCCCGGCGGGGACCATGGCGATCGCGTCGTCGAGCTGCGGCCCGGGGCGGTCGTAGCGGCCGGCCCAGCGCTCGTCGACGCCGAGGAGAGCGAAGCCGCCGTCGTCCCGCGGGCGGACGACGGTCCCCTCGTTGACGAGGGGGTGGATGCCGGCGCCACGGAGGCTGGCGAGCACCCGCGCCCAGCCGGCGTAGTAGTCGTGGTTGCCGAGGCACGCGTAGATGCCGTCGCGGGGGGCGAGCTCGGCGAGCTTGCGGGAGACCATCGGCAGGTAGGCCGGGTCGAAGTCGACGATGTCGCCGGTGACGACGACGAGATCGGGCTTCGCGGCGCGGACGCGCTCGAAGCCGGCGTCGAAGTCGCGCTCGTCGACGTAGGTGCCGGCGTGGAGGTCGCTGACCTGCGCGATGACGTAGCCGTCGAGGGCGCGCGGCAGGCCCGCGATTCGCACCGGCACCTCGACGAGCTCGTAGTCGTGCCGCCCACGCACGACGCCCCAGCCGAGGGTCGCGCCGGTGGCGGCGATCACCGCGGTGCCGCCGGCGGCCTCGACGACCTGCCGCCGCGTCATCGCCGCCTCCACCGAGGGCGGTCCGGGGTCGCGCTTCTTCGTCACGCGCTCGACCAGCCATCCGACGACGTGGATGACCGCGATGGGGATGGCGGCGATGCCGAGGGTCATCACGAGGACCACGAGCGCGGTCTGGGCCGTGTTGCCGAAGTGCCAGAGCACGACGGTCCAGCGCGTCACGAGCTGGCCGACGACCATCGCGACGAGCACGGCGGCGACGGTCCGCTTGCGGCGCTTCAGCGCGACGAAGTTGCGCGTCGACCACAGGAAGAGCACGCCCATGGCGGCGAGAGACAGCAGCAGCGAGAAGAGCCAAAACATCGAGCGGCGGCCGTTCGGTCAAGATGCACTTAGCACGCCGCTCACGACGCGCTCGATGCGGGCGTAGTCGCGCTTCGCCTCGATGCTCGAGAAGCCGGCCTGCTCGAAGAGCTGCGCCACCGCGGGCGCCTGGCCGGCGCCCACCTCGACCGCGAGGACTCCCCCCGGCCGGACGAGGCGGGCCGGGGCTCCAGCGATCACGCGGCGGAGCATGGCGAGCCCGTCGTCGCCGCCGTCGAGGGCGAGGCGCGGCTCGTGGTCGCGGACGTCGGCCATGAGCGAGGCGATCTCGCCCGCGGCGACGTAGGGAGGGTTCGCCGTGACGAGGTCGAAGCGCACCGGGAGCGGGGCCGCGTCGAAGAGGTCCCCCTGCCGCCATGCGACGTTGTAGGCCCCGAGCCGGAGGGCGTTGTCGCGCGCCACCGCGAGCGCGTCCGCGCTGACGTCGGTCCCGGTGAAGGACGACGTGGGGCGCTCGCGGCCGAGCGTGACCGCGACGCAGCCGCTGCCGGTGCAGAGGTCGAGCGCGCGGAGCGACATCGAGCGATCGCGCGTCCGCGCGAGGGCCACGTCGACGAGGGTCTCGGTGTCGGGCCGCGGGACGAGCACGCGGCGGTCGACGCGGAAGGCTCGCCCGTAGAACTCGCGCTCGCCGAGGATGTAGGCCACCGGCTCGTGGGCGCGGCGGCGCCGCACCATCTCCCGCATGCGCCCCAGCTCGTCGGCGGCGAGGGGCCGCTTCGCGTCGACGATGAGCTGGATGCGCGTCGTGCCGAGCGCGCGCGCGAGGAGCACCTCCGCGTCGAGGCGGGGGCTCTCGACGCCGCGCGCGCGAAAGTCGTCCATCGCCCAGCGGAGGAGCGACTCGATGGTCCAGAGGGGCGCGGGCTGATTGGCCATGCGGCGGCGGCGGGAACCTCGCTTCTAGCACTGCGGATGGTGGTAAGCCCCGCGATGCTTGCTAGATTCGCCCCCGCCTTGGACGCCCTCCCGCCGCCGCCCGCGCCGTCCGCGTACGTGTACGCCCCGGGCGACATCTACCCGGTGACCGCGCGCGAGAAGGAGCTGTGCGACGACGCGAGCCATCCCGCCTGGTACTACCTCGGGGCGCTCGGGGTGCTCGACGTCCTCGCCGCCTACGGGGGGACGCGCGATTCGATCAAGTACGCCGACAGCCTCGCGGTGCGCTTCACCGGCCCGGTGATGATCGGCGCGGCCTGGGGCGCGACCATCGGCGGCGGCTGGCTCGCGCTCCCGCAGTGCAACGCGCGCTGGGTCGCCACCCCGCCGCGCGAGGGGGACGTGCGTGCGAACTGGCCGGTCGCGCTCTCGCTCGCCCTGCTCGCGGGGGCGACGGCGCCCATCGTCAACGGCATCGCCATCGGGAGCTGCAACCCGCCGCTCTGCCAGGGGGGGCTTCCCACGGTGTGGACGGACTTCGAGCGCGAGATGCACCTCGTCGCGGCCGGTCTCGCCGGCTTCGGCGGGGCGCTCCTGCCGTACCTCATCCCGCCGCGCACGTGGTCCGCCGCACGCGAGCTCGATCGCATCCGCTTCGGGGCCGACGCGCACGGGGACTTCTTCGTCGGGTACGGCGCCAGCTTCTAGACCCGCGTTGCCCGTCAGGCGGGCTTGAGGAAGCGCGCGAGGATCTTCTTTTCGCCCCAGCCGGGGAAGAACGCGACGACCGCGGGCTCGCCCATGCTCACGACGCTCACGACCTGACCCTCGCCGAACCGATCGTGCCGCACGCGAGCCCCGCGCCGCATCTTCATGTCCGTCACGTCGTCCGAGCGATCGTCGAAGAACTCGTGGTCCACGTAGCGCGAGCCCGGATCCGGCGCGCTCGCCGGCGGCGCCTGCGGGTGCCGCCACGGGCGCATCACGGCTTCGCCGCCGACGTCGCGGTCCGGGCCGCGATCGACGAAGCGCTGCGGCCTCGCCTCGCCCGCCATCGCGCGCGTCGTCACGTGCTCCGCGACGCCCGGGGGCAGCTCGCCGATGAAGCGGCTCGGGCGGTTCCACCGCGTCGTGCCGAAGATCTGCCGCATCTGCGTGTGGGTCATGACGAGCTCTCGCCGCGCCCGGGTGATGGCCACGTAGGCGAGGCGGCGCTCCTCCTCGAGCTCGTCCTGCTCGCCGGGGGCGACGCCCTTGTACGGGAACATCTCCTCCTCCATGCCCGTGAGGAGCACCCGGTCGAACTCGAGGCCCTTCGCGCCGTGCACCGTCATCAGCGTCACGCGCCCGCCCTCGACCATCGCGTCGACGTCGCTCACCAGCGTGACCCGCTCGAGGAAGCCCGGGAGCGACGGCTTGTCCCCCGCGGCCTCGGCCTCGGCCTCGTAGTCCTGCAGCGAGCCGACGAGCTCCTGGAGGTTCTCGACCCGGGCGTCGGCCTCGGCGTTGTCCTCCTTGCGGAGCGCCTCGAGGTACCCGGTGGTCTCGAGCACCGCGAGGAGCAGCTCGCTCGGCGAGTCGTGGGCGGCCCGCGCGCGGTACGCGTCGAGCAGCGCACGGAACGCGGTGAGCTTCTTCTTCGCCGCCGCTCCGAGGTCGCTCACTTCTTCCACCCGCGCGAGGGCGTCGAACAGCGACGTGTCGTTCAGCGTCGCCCACGCGGTCAGCCGATCGACGGTCGTCTGCCCGATGCCGCGGGCCGGGACGTTGACGACGCGCAGGAGGTCCACGTCGCTGGCCGGGTTCACCACCACGCGGAGATACGCGAGCGCGTCCTTCACCTCGGCGCGATCGTAGAACTTCGTGCCGCCCACGATCTGATACGGCACATTCGCCGCTCGGAGGCCCTCTTCGAGCACGCGGGACTGCGCGTGCACCCGGTAGAAGACGGCGATCTCCTTGAGCTCGCCGCCCTCCGCGCGCGCTCGTGAGATGGCCTCGACGACGAACGCCGCCTCGTCGCGCTCGTCGCGCGCCGCCACGACGCGGATCGGCAGGCCGTCCGGGTTGGCGGTCCACAGCTCCTTCGGCTCGCGCTCGGTCGACCGCGAGATGACCCCGAGCGCGCCGGCGACGATGCGCTTGCTCGAGCGGTAGTTCTGCTCGAGCTTCACGACCTCCGCCTCCGGGTAGTCGCGCCGGAAATAGCGGATGTTGCGCACGTCGGCGCCGCGCCACTTGTAGATGCTCTGGTCGTCGTCGCCGACGACGCAGAGGTTGCGGTGGTCGCGCGAGAGATCGCGCAGGAAGCGGTACTGGATGGCGTTCGTGTCCTGGAACTCGTCGACCAGGACGTAGTCGTAGCGGCGCCGGATGCGGTCGCCCTCTTCGGTCTTCTCGAGCAGCCGCGCCACGAGGAGGATGAGGTCCTCGAAGTCGACCGCGTTGGCGGCCCGCAGCCGCTCCTCGTACGTCTTGAAGATGCGGAGGGCGACGTCGTCGACGTAAGAATGCGACGCCGCCTCTTCCGGGCCGCGCCCTTCCTGCTTGTGCTTGTGGATCGCCCCGAGGATGGCGCGCGGCGGGTAGCGACGCTCGTCGAGATCGAGGTCGCGGAGGGCGCGCGTCACGACCGCCTTCTGGTCCGACGTGTCGTAGATGACGAAGTTCGGCTTCACGCCGACGGCCTCTCCGTGCACGCGGAGGAGCTTCGCGCACGTGGCGTGGAAGGTGCCGACCCAGAAGGCCCGCGCCATCTCCGGACCGCAGAGCTTGGCGAGACGCGCGCGCATCTCTCCCGCCGCCTTGTTCGTGAACGTGACGGCGAGGATGCGCCACGGCGCGACGCGCTCGCAGGCCACGAGGTTGGCGATGCGGTAGGTGATGACGCGGGTCTTGCCACTGCCGGCACCCGCGAATACGAGAAGAGGGCCCTTGGTGTGGGCGACCGCCAGAGCCTGCGGTTCGTTGAGGTCGTCGTCGCCCATCGGAGCGAGGATAGTCGAAATGAAACTCCTGACCGCCGCTTGCCTTCTCCTCGTCACCGCCGCCTGCGAGCAAGAGGGACCCCCGCCGCCGCGGACGCCGTATCCGCTCACCGATCCTCAGCCTCAGCCGAACGCGCAGGCCGCCGCGGACTTCCGGGTCATCGAGCACATCGCCTCCGCCACGTGCGACCGGGAGCAGTCCTGCGGCACCATCGGTCCGGGCGGGTACTTCGAGTCGCGCGAGCAGTGCATGAAGACGATGCGCGACAAGCTCGACGCGACGCTCGGCGTGTCGCAGTGCCCGGCGGGGCTCGACCTCAAGGCGGTCGAGGCCTGCCTCTCCTCGCTCGAGGCCAACCAGTGTGCTCAACCGGGTGACGCGATCACGCGCGCGGCGCGCTGTCCGCCGGCCGAGCTCTGCATGAAATAGCCGACGCGGTCGCGATTCAGGTCGCCCCCCACGCCCCATCCGGCCAGCGCGAGCGTAGAATCGGGGGTGCCATGAGACGCCGGCTCCTCGTCCTCCCCGCGGTCGCCGTCGGGCTCTCGCTGCTGCCGCTCGCGTCGTGCAACTCCTCCGGCACGTCGGCGGCGCCCCCGCCCGAAGCCGCCGCGCCCGCGCTGAGGACCGACCCGAACGCGGTCCACGTCGTCGGCACCGTCTTCCGCGACACGCAGGGCCGCCAGCTCCTCTTCCGCGGCTACAACGCGAAGGTCGCGACCCTCTTCGACGTCACGTTCGACGACGGGAGAACGCCGAACGAGAGCTTCCCCGACCTCAGCGAAGCGGAGGCGTCGCGCATCGAGCAGCTCGGCTGGAACGTGCTCCGCATCCCGGTCAGCTGGAGCGGCCTCGAGCCGCAGCCGCAGCAGTACGCGCAGGCCTGGCTGCAGAAGCTCGACGGCGTGCTCGCGCTGGCGCACGAGCACTCCTTCTACATCTTCGTCGACATGCACCAGGACGCGTACAGCAAGGAGATCGGCGAGGACGGCGAGCCCCTCTGGGCCATCACGCCGCCGCCCACGCAGCTCCTCGAAGGCCCCTACAGCGACGCGCGGCGCCTCACGCCGCAGGTGCTGAACGCCGGGTACAGCTTCTTCGACGACGACCCGGCGATGGACGGGCGCGCATTGCAGGCGGCGTACGTCACCGCGGTCCAGCAGATCGTCGAGCACGTGGTGGGCGACCCCGCCGTGCTCGGGTACGAGGCCTTCAACGAGCCGGTGGTCCTCAACTACCAGCTGCTCGACGCCTTCCACCAGACCTTCGCCACCGGGGTGCACGCGATCGACGCCGATGCGCCGGTGCTCTTCGAGCCCGTGAGTACGCGCAACGAGACCGACGACGCGATCATCCCCCAGCAGCCGTGGGACAGCGGCCCCGGGTGCTACGCGGTCCACATCTACACCGGGATCTTCTCGATGCCGGGCGTGTGGACGGCACAGAACGAGGACGCGAGCATCCTCGCGCCGAGCATGGCCCACGCCGCGCTCGAGCAGGCCGGCTGGGGCACGCCGATGTTCGTCACCGAGTTCGGCAACGACGTCTCGCAGCCGCAGGGGCTCGTCTGGATGAGCGACGAGCTCGATCTGCAGGACCAGTACATGGTCAGCAGCACGGCGTGGGAGTTCTCCGGGCTCGGGTCCTGGGGCTTTCACGACGCGGAGGGCAACGAGCAGCCCGGGCTCGCCGCCATCATGTCGCGCACGTTCCCGAGGGCCGTCGCGGGCGACCTCCTGCAGATCGAGCGGCCCGCCATCGGCGACATGATCGTCCACTACCGGCCGTCGACCGCGACCATGGGGCTGCCGCACGAGGTCTCGCTCTCGACGGCCTACGTCACGAACCCGACGATCCTCTGCGACGGGCAGCCGGTCGCCTTCACGCAGCTCACGGGGCGCGCCACCTTCGTCTGCCCCGTCTCCGACACGAACGAGCACACCTTCGAGGTCGTCGGGACGCCGGCGCAGTAGAGCGTGTTCCACCCCGACGGGCCGACGTTCCTCGAGCTGCTCAAGCAGGCCCTCTCGTCCACCGAGCGCGGCTACGATCTCCTCGCGCCGAAGTTCGACGCGACGCCGTTCCGCACCCCCGACGCGATCCTCGCGCCGATGGCCGACGAGGTGGGGCGCCACGGGCCGGTGCGGGACGCCCTCGACGTCATGTGCGGTACGGGCGCGGCGATGGCGGCGGTGCGCGCTCACTGCACCGAGCGCGTCGTCGGCGTCGACTTCAGCGCCGGGATGCTCGGGGAGGCGCGCGCCCACGTCGCGAAGGCCCCCGGGAGCGCGGCGATCGAGCTCGTGCGCGGCGACGTGCTCGCGATGAGCTTCGATCGCGCGTTCGACGTGGCGGTGTGCACCGGCGCCTTCGGGCACATCCTCGCGAAGGACGAGCCGACGCTCCTCGGGAACATCCAGCGCGCCCTCCGTCCCGGGGGGCGCTTCGTCTTCCCGACCGCGGAGCCGCCCTCGCCGAAGCAGCCGGGCTTCTGGCTGGGCCACGCCTTCAACGCCGCGATGAGAGTCCGCAACGCGCTCATCGAGCCGCGCTTCGTCATGTACTACCTGACGATGCTCTGGCCGGCGGTCCGCGAGAAGCTCGAACGCGCGGGCTTCGACGTCGAGGCGAGGCGCGGCGTCTTCGACCCGCCGTTCGAGGCGGCGATGCTCGTCGTCGCCACCCGTCGCGCGTAGCTCCTTGCGCAGCGCGTTGCGTAAGCTGCGCGCGATGCCGAGGCGCAAGCTCGCGGAATTGCTGTCGGCGCGCGGCTTGCTCGAAGGTTCTGCATTCACAT
>JBEKGQ010000209.1:0-9756 GCA_050012715.1 Polyangiaceae bacterium | reverse complement strand
GGTGCAGATCGCGATGGGACGCCGCGCCATGGATCGCGTCGGCGGGACCCTCCTCGGCACCTCGCTCTCGGTGGCGAAGCGAGTGGGCGCGACGCCCTGGACGATCTTGCCCCACGTGCAGCGCTTCTGGCATCGCGGCTACGACGGCGGCGGCCTCGCGGTGGCCAAGCTCGGCCCGAAGGAGGCGCGCATCGACGTCGCCGAGTTCTCGCTCTGCACGATGGACTTCTACCGGCACGCGCTCATGGGCTGGGTCGCGAGCCTGACCGAGCTTTTCTGCTCGAAGGCCTACGTGCACGCGAAGGGCTCGCCGCACGGCCCGCACAGCTTCTCCGTGCGCGTCCAGTGGGTGTGACCCGCCTTTCCGGACCGGAAGCGACGCTGCGCTCCTGGGTCACGCGTCCTCGCTCGCGGCGTCACACGGCGCTCCAGGGTGAGACAATTCAGGAGCGAGAGCCCTCACTTTATCGTCTGGCCTATCCTTGAAAACGCGAGAGCCACACTCTGGCGCTTGGAGCGTCACTCCGAAAGATAGAGTCACTCCGCGTTCCAGGGGGTCTCACTTGGTTCCCGGGAGACACACTGGAAAGCCGGGAGCGACGTTTTGCTCGAATCCTTCCCATCCAAGAGCCTCGGCCCGCGCTTCCCTCGAAAGTAACGCGATCTGGAGCACGGCGAGGGGGCAGAAGATGAGAAGGGTGGCGCGAGTTTCCAGAGCGAGACGGGCGCCCAATAGGTCACTCCCGAGAGCGCCGTGGCACTCTGCGCTCCATTTTGGGGCGCCGCAAAATGCCACGTGTCATCGGGGCGCAAGACGACGCTTCGCAGCTCATCGTGAGAAATCATCGAGTCCAGCGCGACACGCTCGAACATGGTGTGACAGCGGACTTCTCAGCGCCTCGTTTTGCTCCAAGAACGGACGCCGACGGAGCCCGAGACACACCTCCGAGCGAAATCACGCGCCGCAGCACTTCTTGTGCTTCTTCCCGCTGCCGCAGGGGCACGGGTCGTTGCGGCCGACGCGCGGCGCCTCGCGGCGCACGGTGGAGACGACGAAGTACTTGCGATACCGCTCGACGAGGTGGGCTCCCGTCTCGGCGACGTCCTCGCCGGGGATCGCCTGGAGGAACGCGGCCGGCAGGTAGAGCTGCTCGGCGGGCAGCCTGGCGCTCGAGAGCACGGCGGCGGTGACCATCGCCATCCCGGTCTCGGGGTCGACGGCGTCGAAGGGGAGCCGCAGGAAGGAAGCGAGCGCGAGGTCGTCCGGCACCTCGGCCGGGTCGCGGAAGGCGTACGGCGAGCCGTCCTCCAGGTGCGCGGTGAGCTTCACGACCTGGGTCCGACCGAGGGTCTTCACGTTCTCCACGAGGGTCGTGTCCTCGGCGGTCCCGATCGCGTCGGCCAGACCCGCGAGGTTTGCGCGGACGAGGCGCGTGTAGTCGTTGTCGGGCGCGCCGGGAGCTGGGGCCGCCTGGAGCGCTCGGACCGCGTCGTTGCGCAGCGAGGTGTGTCTCGCGGCCATCGCCACGAGGCCCCACCCCGCCTCGAGAAAATCGAGGCCGCCGGCTCCGGCCGCGAAGCGCTGGCGATAGAAGGGGAGGAAGGGTTTGCCGAGGCGTGCCGCGATCCACGCCGCGCGCGCGACGAACGGGACCTCGAACGTGCGAACGAGCGGGAAGAACGGCGAGGCCCGCGCGTGCACAGGCAGCTCCGCCCACTGCTCGACCCAGTCGCGCGGCGCGTTGTCGACGTGCATGACCGCCGCGTGCGCCATACCCCAGATCTTGCCGCCCATCTCGGACGTCCAGTCGCGCCGGAGCTTCGCGTCGAGGTCGCGCTGCATGAGCAGCGGCATCGTCCCCTCGACGTCCACCACGCACCCCGCGTAGGTCTCGGTGAGGACGGTCGTCGCCGGACCGAGGAGGGCCGTCGTCGCGACGAAGTCCTCACGCGAGAGGGCCAGTCCCGCCGTCTCGAGCCGGGCGACGGCGCGCTTGGCGTCGAGGCCGCGCGTGCGGGCGAGCGCCAGTCCCTCGCGCACGCGCTCGAGCCTCTCCGCGAGCGCCTCGACGTGGGACCGCGAGACGACCGGCAGGGCGCCGGTGCGCATGCCGGCGCCGAGGCACGTCACGAAGCCCCCGTCGCGGGCGACGACGGCGTGAGGCCCGCCGCCGCTGTCCTCGACCGCGAGCGCCACGCGGTCGGCGTTGGGCGGCAGCTTCACGTGGGTGAGGAGGTACCGGACGAACTCGTGGTCGCGGTACAGACCGAGGAGGTAGTCGAGCTGGTCGGCCCGCTGCACCCGGTCGAGGCGCCGGAGGAAGTGCTCGTCGTGGGCCATCCCTGGCGGTGAACCTAGCAGCCGGTCGGGCCCGGCGCGCGCTCGCCACTTTGTTGGCCCACGCCGCGCGGGCATGGCACCCACGAGGGCACCATGGCTGCCATGACCGAGGGCTGCAGCGTCTGTGCGAAGCGGTTCGACGTTCAGTTCCGCTACCAGATGGAGGAGCGGGACGGGGGCTTCGCCTTCTACTGCTCGCACGAGTGCCACCAGAAGGCGGTGAGCGGGGAGGCGACCGGCGGCGCGGTCTGCCACGCCTGCCAGAAGCGCTTCTACGTGGAGCTCGTCTCGCAGGTGGTCCGCGTCCGCGGCGAGCTGCGCCACGCGTGCTCCGAGGAGTGCCGCCGGCAGATCCTCGACGAAGCCGGCGGCGCTCGCCTGGGCGTCATCTCGAGTCTCGCGCCCGCGCCCGCGTCCGCGCCGGTGCTCCACGCCGCGCTCGCGCCCACGTCCACGCTCCCGCCTGCGCCTGCGTCCGCGCCCGCATCCGCGCCCTCCTCTCCCTCGAAGCCCAAGCGCGCCGCCCGCACCCACGCCCCCGCTCGCCTCGCGATCTTCAACCACAAGGGCGGCACCGGGAAGACCACCACCTCCGTCAGCATCGCCGCCGGCCTCGCGTCCCGCGGCTTGAAGGTGCTCCTCGTCGACACCGACTCGCAGGGCAACGTCGGCGTTTCGCTCGGCATCAAGGCCGAAAAGACGCTCTACCACGTGCTCGTCATGGGCGTTCGCCCCGCGGACGCGGCCATCAACGTCCGCCCCAACCTCGATCTCATCGTCTCGAACGAGACGCTCGCCGCGGCGGAGCTCTACCTCGCCGGCCGCCAGAACCGCGACCGCATCCTCCGCGACCGCCTCGTCTCCGCCTTCGACGACTACGACGTGGTCCTCCTCGACTGCTCGCCGTCGCTGTCGCTCATGAACCAGAACGCCCTCGTCGTCGCCGACGGCATCGTCGTCCCGGTGGCGTGCGACTTCCTCTCGCTCGTCGGGGTGCGGCAGGTCATCAAGACGGTCAAGAACGTCAACGCCCTCCTCCACCACCCGGTGCAGATCCACGGCGTCCTGCCGACCTTCTACGACGCGCGCGCTCGCATCTGCCGTGACGCCATCGACGCGCTCAAGGAGCACTTCGGCGAGCGCGTGATGCCGCCGATCCGCCAGGCGACGCGCCTCAAGGAGGCGCCCGCGCAGGGCAAGACCATCTTCGAGTACGCGCCGGAGTCGAACGCGGCGGAGGACTACCTCCGCGTCGTCGACCTCCTGGTCGAGGGCCCGGCCGCGGCCGTGAAGCGCGCGGTGGGACAGTGAGATGCGCGAGAGGAGACGTCATGGCTGGGCGTGAGGAAGAGACGGGGCTCGGCTCGGCGAGGGTGCTCGACGCGGACGAGGTGCAGGGCGTCCTCTCGGGCGCGTTCTATTCGCCCGAGGCGGAGCCGCGCCGCGCCCGCCGGAAGGCCGCACCCGCGGAGAAGCCCCTCCACTACAAGGTCATCTGCATCTCGCTCTACACGAAGGACCTCGATCGCCTCGATGCCCTCGTCGACGAGCTGAAGTCCCGCGGCGTCACCAAGGCCAACCGCAGCGCGCTCATTCGCGTCGCCCTCGAGCAGCTCGACCTCGACAAAGTCCCTCGCGGGCTCTGAGATCGCGTCCGCTCCTCAAGGGGTCAGCGTGGCCCAGAAGTCCGCGATGTCGCCGGGCAGCGGCGCTTCGAGGACGAGCGGCACACCGGTGATGGGGTGAGGCAGCGCGAGCCGCGCCGCGTGGAGCGCGTGCCGCGGGAGCTCCAGGGCCGCCGAGTCGGCCGCGGTCAGCTCGCCGTCGGCAGCGCGGGCGAAGGCGCGCTCGTCGGGGCCGTAGAGCTTGTCGCCGACGACGGGGGCGCCGAGCGACGCGAGGTGCAGCCGGATCTGGTGCTGCCGCCCCGTCTCGAGGGAGCACTTGACGAGAGCGTATGCGCCCGCCGGGCCCCGGCGCACCTCGACGACCTCGAACACCGTCGCCGCGTGGAGGGCGCCCGGGGCGTCGCTGATCTTCATCTTCACGCGCAGGGTGCCCTCGATGTCGAGCTCCATGCTCCGCTCGTAGCGGAATGACCGGGCGCCGTCTCCGCGGTCGGGGACGCCCCAGGTGAGCGCGAGGTACGTCTTCTCGATGTCGACCCGCGCCTGGAGCTGCTTCTTCAGCGCGCGGTCGCACGCGCGGGACTTCGTGACGATCATCACGCCGCTCGTCTCCCGATCGAGGCGGTGCCCGAGCGAGAGGAACGCCACGTCCGGCCGCTCGGCCTGGAGCACCTTGATGAGCGTGTTCTTGTGGTACCGGGCCGTCGGGTGCACCGGCAGCATCGCCGGCTTGTCGACCGCCATGAGGTGCTCGTCTTCGTAGACAATCGGCACGTCGACCGGCACCGGCGTCTCGTCCCACGGAGCCCGCCAGAGCAGGATCTCCTGCGCCGGCCGCACGCGGTCGTTCGGACCGAGCTTTCGCCCCGTGCCGTCGTAGGCGCTCGCCCGCACGATGGCCTGCGCTCGCGTCCGGCTCGTGCGGTGCAGCTGGCTCTGCACGAAGACGTCGACCCGCTGGCCGGCCACCTCCGGCGGGACGCGAAAGACGGTCACCACCGACCCGTCGGCGACGGCTCCAGGCTTGGGGGGACGGACGGCCGAGCCGCGCACACGCGTCATCGAGGGGCGATTCTATGTTATGAGCCCGGTCGCCATGGAGATCACGTTCGTCACGACCGAGCTGGCCCCGTTCGTCAAGGTCGGCGGCCTGGCCGACGTCTCCGCCGCCCTGCCCAAGGCGCTCCGCACCCTGGGGCACGCCGTCACCATCGTGATGCCGCGCTTCCCCGAGCTCGAGCAGCAGGGGCTCCTCCTCGCGAGGCGCCTCACGCCCCTCCGGTTCACCCTGGGCGATCGCAGCTTTGAGGCGACGCTCTTCGACGGGCGGCTCGCGTCGCAGGTCGACCTCGTGGTCGTCGACGTCCCCGGGCTCTTCGACCGCGCCGGCGTCTACGGCGAGCGCGGCGAGGACTACCCCGACAACGCGCTCCGCTTCGCCGTCCTCTCGCGCGCCGCCGCCGAGCTCGTCCGCCAGCGGGCGTCCTCGGGCCGTCCCATCGACATCGTGCACTGCAACGACTGGCCCACGGCGCTCGTGCCCACGTACCTCAAGGCCCTCGGCGCAGAGCCGGCGACGCGCAGCGTGCTCACCATCCACAACGTGCGCCACCAGGGCGTCTTCCCGAAGGACACCCTACCCTCGCTCGGCCTCGGCTGGGATCACTTCCACGTCGACGGCATCGAGTTCTACGGCGGGATCAACCTGCTGAAGCAGGGCATCGTGTCCGCCGACGCGGTGACGACGGTGAGCGCGACGTACGCCCGGGAGATTCAGACCGCGGCGCACGGGGCGAAGCTCGAGGGCGTCCTCCGGGCGCGGGGCGAGGCCCTCGCGGGCATCGTGAACGGCGTCGACTACGCGGTGTGGAACCCGGCGACGGACCCCGCGCTGGCCGCGCGATACGACGCGGAGGACTACGCCAACAAGACACGCTGCAAGGGCGCGCTGCAGAAGGAGCTCGGCCTCGCCATCGACGCGGCGGCGCCGCTCGTCGCGTACGTGGGCCGCCTCGTGGAGCAGAAGGGCATCGACGTCGCGCTGGCGGCCGCGCCGAAGCTCCTCCGCGCGACCGACGCCCAGCTCGTGCTCGCGGGCGAGGGTGAGCCGGTGCACGTCGCGGCCATCGAGGCGCTGGTGGCGAAGCACCCCGGGCGGGTGGCGTTCGCGCGCGCCGCGAGCGAAGTCGTGGTGCACCGCATCTTCGCCGGCGCCGACCTCGTCGTCGTGCCGAGCCGGTACGAGCCGTGCGGCCTCGTGCAGATGTACGGGCAGAGGTACGGGGCGCTGCCGGTCGCGCACGCGACGGGCGGCCTCGTGGACACCATCGTCGACTGTGACGCGAAGCTCGAGACGGGCACCGGCTTCCTCTTCGGAGAGGAGACGCCGGAGGCGCTTCTCGGCGCCGTGGAGCGGGCCATCGCCGCGCGGACGCTGCCGAAGTGGCCGGGCCTCGTGAGGCGCGCGATGCGGCTCGATCGCAGCTGGGACCGCCCGGCGCGGCGCTACGAGCAGCTCTACCGGGCGCTCAGCCAGGGGAGCTGAGCCTCAGCTCCGGACGCGCCTCAACGCGCCGTCCACCGACCGCAGGGCGCGCGCGAGCCAGGACACGCGCAGGCCGACCCGCGCCGCGACGACCACCTGGTGCAGCACGAAGAGGAACGCCAGCCCGGCTCCTCCGCGCCCCCCCAGCTTCCCGGCCACCGCCGCCGCGGCGATCACCGGCGCCACGCCCGCGAGCGCGCGCCAGGCCCACGACCACCACAGCGAGACGGGCGCGAGCCGGAACGTCCTCGCCCCCAGCCCGAAGGCCCGGAAGCCCTTCACCTTGAACCGCACCACCGCGGCGCGCGCGAGGTCGTGCATCACGCCGACCGCCGACGCGAGCCCGAGGAACACGACGAGCACGACGCCGTCGAGCTGCTGCGCCCGCGCCTCGCCCATGCCCTTGTGCGCCCAGGCTTCCACGAGATACCCGAGGAACGCGCCCGCCCCCACGAGGACCCCCTGCAGCGCCCCCGCGAGCACGGCGAGGAGCACCATCCGCGGAAAGACGCGCGCGCCCTCCGCGAGGCTGCGCGCGAAGCCCGCCGCCTTCTTGTCGCGCGTCGCGTACGCGAGCGCGACCATCACCGCCGCCATCGGGACGAGGCCCGCGACCGCGCCCACCGCGAGCACCACCTCGGCCCCCGTGAACGCCGCGCGCAGGCCGTGTGCGTCGTGCCACAGCCAGTCGAGCAGCGCGTGCCCTCCCGGCGCCCAGAGCTGGCCATCACCCGCCGGGTCCCCGCTCCACGCGGCTCGCGCCAGGCCCACCGCCGGCGCGCTCGCGAGCAGCGCGAGCACCGTCTGCCACGCCCAGAGCGCGGCGATGGCGCGCGGGTGACGCCGCGCGTGCACCGCCCCCGTCGTCACGAGGACGAGGTCGTCCCTCGCGCGCCCGCTCTCCGCCTCGTCGGCCGCCCCTGCGCCCGAGATCGGCGCCGTCATCTCGCTCACGGCGAGACCGCCTGCAGCGCCAGCTGCATCCAGTACGTCGCCCGCTCGAGCGTGCTGCCCGCGCCTCCCGCGTGGCCCTCGGCCGTCGCGCGGTTGTTCTCGAGGTTCATGTCGATCATCACGCGGTCATGCGGATCGATGACCGCCGCGCGCACCGCGCTCGGGCCGTGCCACGCGAAGCGCCGCGACTCGCCCTCGCCGTCCCAGTGCTCGTGCCGTGTCGTGCCGTCGGCGAGCAGGATGTCCACGTCGACCGGGAAGGAGAGCGTCCCCCGCCGGCGGACGAGCACCGCGTTGTCCCAGTCCTTGCCGTCGCGGTCGTCGTGGTCGACCTTCTCGCGCTTGCCGTCGCGGTCGAACATCCCCGCCGCGCGCGTCGCCGCGTTCGCCCAGACGCCCTCGACGACGTAGTCGACCCAGCCCTTCTCGAAGAGCGCCTCCCGCAGCGTCGCCGCGACGTGAACGCCGAGCACCTCCTCGAACACCGCGATGAGCTGCTCGGGCCCCGGGTGCTCGAAGCGGAAGCGCCGCGCGTAGCGCCCCATCGCGCGCATCACCGGCTCGTCGCCGTAGACGCGGCGCAGGGACTCCACGACCGACGCGGTGCGCGCGTAGACGAGCCCGCCGTAGTCGGCGCCAGTGGTGAACGCGTTGGCCGGCTGCGCGACCGGCTCGTTGTGGACGGACATGCTACCGCCGACGGCGTCGACCGCGGCGTCGCTCACGGTGAGCCCGGCGAAGTCGAGCCCGGAGCCCTCGCCTCGCCACTTCGCCATGCCATCCTGCTCCGCGAACTGGTTGAGGCCCTCGTCGAGGAAGGGCCACGCGAGCTCGTTCGTGCCGACGAGGCCGTAAAACCACTGGTGCCCCATCTCGTGGATCGTCACGATCTCCGGCATGAGGAGGCCCGGTGGGGTCATCCAGGAGCTCCCGCTGGTGATGAACGTCGGGTACTCCATGCCGCCGCTCTCGCCGGCGTCCTCCTGCGGGTGCACGACGGTGAGCACCTTGTACGGGTAGCGGCCGTAGTGCCGGGAGTAGTACGGGAGCGCGAAGGACAGCGTGTCGAGCTCGCGCACGGCCATTCGCTTGAAGCCCCGCGGGTAGAGCAGCGTGACGTCGACGCCGTCGATCGTGCGCCGGCCCACCTCGAAGGCGTCCCAGGCGGTCCACGCGAAGTCGTGCACGTCACCCTGCACGTGCCGCTCGATGCGACGCCCGTCGGTGACGTGCCACTCGACGATCGGGCCGGTCGCGCCGAGGGTGTAGGCCTGGGGCACGTCGAGCGTCACGTCGTAGGTGCCGTAGTCGGCGTAGAACTCCGCCAGGTGGTGGAAGGGAAAGTGCGCCCACGTGCCGTCGGGCTCGAGGCGGGCCACCTTGGGAAACCACTGGCCGACCATGTGGTAGTGGTCGCGGTAGCCGGTGCGCTCGACGACGATGGGGAGCTTGTCGTCGAACACGACGTCGAGCTGCACCGCCTCGCCGGGCTCGATGGCGCGCGGCAAGGGCACGCGGGCGTCGGTCTCGTCGTCGTCGCCAGGGCGGCGGAGCTCGGCGGTGGGCCACACGTCGACCGGCGCGTCGTCGCCTGCGCGGAGGACGAGCTTGCGCACGTCGATCCATCCCCAGTCCTCGGGGGCCATGCTCCCGCGGCCGCCGACGCGCTCGCGGAAGAACGCCGAGCGCTCGTTCTTGAAGGCGTTGAGGTAGAGGTGCAGCCACAGCTCGCGCGCCGGCTGCGTGCTCGTGTTGCGCCAGGTGATGGTGCCCTCGCCGTGGACGGTGTGGGCCTCGGGGTCGAGGGTGGCGCGGAGCGTGTAGTCGACCACGTCGTCGGCGTGGGCGGGCAGGGAGGCG
This sequence comes from Polyangiaceae bacterium, assembly GCA_050012715.1. Taxonomy (GTDB): domain Bacteria; phylum Myxococcota_A; class Polyangia; order Polyangiales; family Polyangiaceae; genus Palsa-1150. Next base: position 428 of record JBEKGQ010000209.1, on the reverse strand, counting down.
TCGTCGTCGTACGCCGGCCCGGCGAGGGGGGTCTCCACCGCGGCCGCGGGTGAGCCGGGATCGGCGGCGGCGGGCGGCGGCGAGTCCGGGACCGGGATGCGGAGCACCACCGGCGCGGAGGCGGTGTCGGTGGGGGGAGCGAGCGCCGACAGGGCGACGAAGGCGAGGGCGGACCAGCGCAAGGGGGCCGTGCATCATCCGCTCACCCGTCGATTCCCCGCAAGGCCCCGCGCGCCCGAGGCATGGCCTTCCGAAGGTCGCCGGGTCGTCTATCCTGCCGACATGATGCGAGCCCTCTTCTGTGCCGTCGTCGTGGTCGGGTCCGTCGCCTGCGGGGGCGGGAGCCCTCCGCCCGCCCAGGTGGGCGGCTCGACGGCGGGCGAGGAGCCGCCGTCGGAGGCCGAGATCGCGCAGGCGGTGAAGCCCTG
>JBEKGQ010000208.1:0-12027 GCA_050012715.1 Polyangiaceae bacterium | reverse complement strand
AGCCGGAGGTCTTCGCCTCGGCCGCGGCGACGAGGTGGACGAAGGCCGGATCGGGCCCCGCCGCCGGGACGCGCGCGAGCACGGCCCACGGCGGGGCGAGGGTCTTCCACGTGGCCTCGAGGTCATCCCCCGCGCCGGCGTCGGCCGAGACGACCACGTCGTAGAAGGGTCCCGCGCGGAGCAGCGCCGCGTCGAGCCACCCGGCCGAGCCGGTCCCGCGTCGGCGCAGCTCGTCGGCGCGGAGGCGCAGCGTGTCGTCCACCGCGCGACCGAGGTCCGCGCGCAGCGTGAGCGCGGTCAGCTCGATCGCGTCGCGCAGCAGCTCCGCGGTTCCGGTGGGCTCGGGCGAATCGTCGAGCGACACGGTGCGCGCGAACGGCGTCGCGCCCGCCTCGGCGTCGTACCAGCCACCGTCCGGCGCGGCGAAGCGCTCGCCCGCTTCCTTCACGAGCGTGACGGCGTGATCGAGGTCGGACAGGTTGCCGGTGGCCTCGAAGAGCGCGATGAGCCCGCCCGCGAGGCACGCGTAGTCGGAGAGGACGCCCGCGTCGCCCGGGTGTCCGTCGTTCGAGGTTCGCACGAGACCTCCCCCCGCGCGGCGATGCAAGCGCCACAGGAGGTCCGCTGCGCGTACCGCGGCGTCGCGGTAGCGCCCGTCGCCCGTCGCCAGAAAGCCGAGCGCGAGGGCGCGGATGGCGAGGCCATTCCACGCCGTCACGAGCTTCGTGTCGCCATGCGGGTGCGGACGGGCCACGCGCGCCGCGAGGAGCGCCGGGCGCCACTTCTGCCAGAGGGCCGTCACCGCCACGACGGTGCTGTGCGTCTTGATGGCCACGTCGGCGAAGGACGCGCGGCGGCTCACGACCGACGCGCCGTCGATCGGCCCCGCGTCGCGCACGCCGAGGAGCTGCGCGAGCACCTCGCCGTCGGCGCCCGCGACGGCCTTCAGCTCCGCCGGCTTCCACACGTAGTACGCGCCCTCGCGCCCGCCGCTGTCGGCGTCGAAGCTCGCGAGGAAGCCGCCCCCGGGCGCCTGCATCTCGCGCAGCAGGAAGTCGAGCGTGTCGATCGCCACGTCGTCGTCGCGACGGTCGCCGATGGCGTGGCCGGCCTCGAGGTAGAGCGCGGCGAGCTGCGCGTTGTCGTAGAGCATCTTCTCGAAGTGGGGGACCTCCCAGCGCGGGTCGGTCGAGTAGCGGTGGAAGCCGCCGCCGATGGGATCCCGGAGGCCGCCCGAGGCCATCGCGTCGAGCGTCGCGCGCACCGCGTCCTCGAGCGGGGCGTCCCCCCACTTGCGCGCGGCGTGGAGCATGAAGGTCCACTGCGAGACCATCGGGAACTTCGTGTTGCCGCGAAAGCCGCCCCACTGCGGGTCGACGCGCTCGAGGGCCGCTGCCGCCATCGCGTGAAGCTCGTTCGGGTCGAGGGGCGAGCCTGGGCCCGAGGGCTCGGCGTGCGCGATGCGCCGCTGGACCTCCGCGGCGTGCCCCTCGACGTCCGCGCGCGCGACAGAGAACTGCTGCCACGCCTTGCGCGCGGCGGCGAGGAACCGGTCCCGCGGCAGGTAGGTCGCGCCGAAAAACGGCTGCAGCGACGGCGTGAGGAAGAGCGACATCGGCCAGCCGCCGCTCCCGCTCAGGGCCTCGAGGGACGCCATGTACGCCGCGTCGAGGTCCGGCCGCTCCTCGCGGTCGACCTTGATGCTCACGAAGTGCTCGTTGAGGAGCGCCGCGACCGCGTCGTCCTCGAAGACCTCGGCCTCCATGACGTGGCACCAGTGGCAGGACACGTATCCGATGGAGAGGAACACCGGCCTCCCCGAGTCGCGCGCGAGCGCCAGCGCCTCGGGTGACCACGGGTACCAGTCGACCGGGTTGTGCGCGTGCGCGAGGAGGTACGCCGAGCCGGCGCCCACGAGGTGGTTGCCGTCGCGTCGCACGACGTCCGGCGGCCGAACCGTCACCGTCACCGGAGCCGTCGCGGCGCTCGCCTCGGGCGCCGCGTCGCGCGCCGCCGTGTCGCGCGCCCCGTGGCACGCGACGAGGGCGAGCAGCGCTATTGCGGTCGAGGTCGATCGACGTGTCAGGGATCGAATGATGCCACGAAGACGTCCTCGTCACCGGCGCTCACCTGCGGACCGGTGCCGAAGTCGACCGACGTCTGGAAGTAGCCCGTGCCGAACGCGCGTCCATACGTGTCGAACGCGACGCCGAGGCCCTGGTCCGCCTCGGGACCGCCGAAGCGACGGCGACCGACGTGGCCTCGTCGCCGCCCGCGCCGCCGTACGTCTTGGCCCACGTGACCGAGCCGCTCGCGTCGAGCTTCACGACGAAGGCGTCGGTCGAGCCGTTGCTCGTCTCCGTCGATGCGCCGAAGGTCACTGTCGCGCTGAAGCCGCCCGCGAAGAACGTGTCGCCGGCGGCGTCGACCGCGACCGCGCGCCCGTCGTCCTCGCCGGTGCCGCCCCACTGCTTGGACCAGACCGGTGAGCCGGCGGCGGTGAACGCGCTCGCGAAGACGTCGGTCAGGCCGGCGCTCGTCACCATGCCGCCGCCGAAGTCGCCGGTGCCGGTGAAGGAGCCGATGATCACGACGTTGTCCTCGGGACCGAACGCCACCCCATTGGCGCCGGAGGTCCCGGTGCCGCCGAGCGGCGTCGCGGCGACGAGCGTGGGCGGACCGCTCGGGCCCGGGCCCGCCTCGGCGTCGGCATCCGCGTCGGAGTCCGGCACGGTGAAGGTGGCGACGAAGGCCGCGAACGTCCCCGCCGGCGCGGGGAGCGGCCCTCCGCCGAGATCGAGGCCCGACTGGTACGAGCCGCACATCGCGAGCGTCCCGTCGGCCGCGACCGCGACGCCGACCGTGGTGCCATAGGAGCCGCCGCCGAAGGTCTCGCCGAACTGGACGTTGCCGAAGGTGTCGAGCTGGAGGAGGAACGTCCCGGCCCCGGCGCCCGCGTCGTCGCCGCCGCCACCGAAGAGCACTCCGTCCGACGCCCCCACGACGTACACGTCGCCGCTGTTGGCCACTGCGACGCCCGTGGCGGCGTCGTTTCCGGGGCCGCCGAAGGGGCGGACCCAGAGTGGGGTGCCCTCGGGCGAGTACTTGGCGACGAAAAAGTCGATCTGGCCCGCGCTCGTCATGGGCACGCCGCCGAGCATGGCCGTGTCCTGGAACGTGCCGACGATCACGGCGTTGCCCTGGAGGTCGGTGACGATCGAGGTCCCGGTGTCGGCCTGAGGGCCACCGAGGCCGTTGGCCCAGCGCGGGAGCCCGCCGACCGACGTCGAGGCGTCGAGGCCGCCGTCGCCGGGCGGGTGCGTGGTGGGCGCGCTCGTGGCGCTCCCGGAGGGATGTGACGGCCCGCTCACGTCGCCGGCGGGCGCGTTGCCGCCGCACGCCACCATCGGAGCCAGCCCGGCCGTTGCGAGGAGAAGTCCCAGGGTTACCCGCTTGCCCATGACCTTGCCCACCTCGGCGCTGAGCTACGCAAGGGGTATGCCTCCTCCGCTGTCCCTGTCTTTTTCCACGTTTCTTCGGTGTGCCGGTCCCGGCGAAGCCTCGGCGATGGGGATCGGACGATCCAGCCGTTGGGGGAGATAGGATCGCAGCGTGAGGGTCGCCGCGACGCGTGTCCTGCCCGTGCTCGCGATGGCATTCGTCGGCGCGTGCAAGTCGCCGGCGTCGTCGGGTGCGCCTTCGCCGCCCGCAGCACCCTCGTCGTCCGGTGTTCACGAGCACGACCACGAGCTCCACCTGCCACCCGTCGGCCCGTCGGTGACCGTGCGGTTCGACGGCAAGGCGCAAGACGTCACGCTCGCCTCGCTCCCGCGCGAGCCGGGGTCGGACGTGGTTCCCTTGGTCGCGGTGTGGAAGGCCGCGTGGCCGGCGCAGGACCCGTCGCCGCTTCACTTCGATCTCGTCGGCTCGGACGGCTTCCGCCCGATGTCGCGGCCGAAGTGCACGCACCTCCTCGGCGGCGACGAGGTCGCGCACCTGCGACTGAACGTCGTCACGCACGACGTGACGGTGGACGGGCTCGACCTGCCCGGTTGCTACCGGGTCAAGGCGGTCATCGGCATCGAGGCGACGCGCTAGCTCGACGAGCCCGATCCTCGACCGGGACGAGAGCAAAGGAGAGTAGGAGGCAAGGAGAAGGAAGGAGGTTCCTGGGTCGGGAATCCGCACTTCGTGCAGCCGCAGTCGCACCTCGTGCAGCCGCAGTCGCACCTCGTGCAGCCGGGGTCGCACCTCGTGCAGCCGGCCTCGAGGGCGATCAGGGCTTCATCCCGGCCGCAATCCAGGCGTTCACCTGATCGATCACCGATTGAGGCACCGCCGTCCGCGGTGCCGGGGGCATGTTCGAGGTGAACGCCCCCACGAGCTGGTTGGCGGCGGCCGTCGGATCGCCGGCCATGAACGGATACGTCGTGAGATCGATCGGGCGCCCGTGGTGATGGCACTCGGTGCAGCCGTTCGCATCGAGCAGCGGGGCGATGGTCTGCTGGAACCCGCCGGCCTGGGGCGTCTGCGGAGGAGGGGGCGGGGTCCACGCGCCGGCGTCCCCGGAGGAGGTGCCGCTCGACGACCCGCCGCTGGCGCCGCCGCTGCCGGAGGCCGCTCCCGGGCCGGAGCTCGAGCCGGAGCCGCCCGCGCCGCTGCTGCCGCCGGTGTTCGTGTCACCCGCGCTGCGTTTGCCGAAGCCGTACGTCGCGGGCCCGTCCTCACCGCAGGCCACGACGGCGAGCGCGAGCGCGACCGCCGGGAGGAGCGTCGTCGCGAGGGGCGTGCGAGAGAGGGGTCGCATGGGCGTGCTCATCGAGGCCTGCTCACTGGCGGTTGTAGTAGGGGGGCCCGGTGTCGGTGGACGGATCGAACTGCTTGATCATGCCCATCGACACGAGCGCGGGGTTCATGTGGCGGTTGTCCTGGACGCCGTTCCCGGTATCGAGGTCGAGATCCGGGTAGTAGCTCTCGTCGAAGACGTGGAACGTGAAGACCTCGTCCGTGCCCCACACGTCGCCGTAGAGGGTGAGGCCCTCGTACCAGTTGGCGAGCTCCTTCGCCGTCTGCTCGTGGCAGCGCACGCAGGACGTCTCGTTCACCGCGATGAGCCCCGCCTGGTACTGCACGGGGACGACGGAGAGGTCCGTGGCCGCGGTCGACGCCGCGAAGGCCTGCTGCGTTCCGTCGGCGCTCTGGCGCCACACCGAGTCGTACGCGGAGACGAAGGTCGTCGTCGTGAGAAGCTCGCGAACGAGCGCGTCGTCCCCGAAGTCGGGCAGCGGATCGAGGAAGCCCGACTGGTCGAAGGTGCCGGTGAGGCCGGTGGCGGTGAGCTCCAGCGGCGTGAAGCCGGAGACGCCCTGGAGCTGTGTGACCACGGCCGCGAGCGACGGCGTCGACGCCCACGCGGGCCGCGCGGCCTGGATGGCCGCCACGAGGGACGTCGACTCGGGGAACGGACGGAACACGTTGGTCGCCCACCCGGCCGGGTAGCGCTGGCGCATGCGCACTTCGCAAGGGAGGAGGTTCGTCCCGTCCTCGATGAAGAGGACCTCGCCGAGGATGGTGCCGTTCGGGAACTGCCACTGCCACCACAGGTGGAGCGAGTCGCTGGCGGTCGAGATCGGAATCGCGACGACGTTGCCGTTCGAGTCGATGGGCAGGCTGAGGAAGTTCGCGGTCGTGACGTTGGTCGACTGATCGATGCCCGCCGTCCCGGCCACGGGGAACTTCCAGTGGCGGTTCACCTCGTCGTAGATCAAGGCTGCGCCCACCTCGGGGTTCGTGCTCGGGTCGCTGCTGCCCGTGTTGGCGATGAGATCGTGCCAGTCCGCGTTGTCGCGCGCGCCGCCGCCCGGCGTACCCGTCTCCTGATACGAGGGCTGCATGCTCCCGTGGTCGTACCAGTACGTGTTGGCATCGCCGAAGAGGGCCTCGAGCCGGGGCCAGGCGACTTTCGGGAGCGCAGCCTTGATGGCGGCGAGCTGCGCCGCCGGGATCGGCGAGGTGATCGGGGTCGCCGTGTCCGGGGTCACGGTGGTCGGCGCATTGGCGCCCTCCGCGGAACGCGCCTGAGAGACGTTCTCCGGCGGCGCCGCGGAGCACGCCGCGAGGACGAGGAGGAGGGCCAGGGACGGGCTGCCTTGTCGCATGAGCGCGCGACACGTGTGCAAGACGAGCACCGTGGGCGGTGCGGGCGCTCCCGCCGGATTGTCCGCAACGCCCGCGGAAACGACGGCGCTCCGGCACAGCCGCAGCGGGATTCTGCGTGATGCGGCGGGTCCTCAGGTGGATCGCCGGAGTGCGCCGCGCGCCGTCAGTTCTGCGGGCGGTCGTCGAGCGGCACGCCGAAGAGGTAGTCGTCGCCGCTCCGCGGGACGTGGCACCCGTAGCAGGCGGCGAGGCGCCCGATGAGCGTGCCCGCGTCGTCGGACAGCGGCGTTCCCCACGGATCGGTCTCGGCGAACCACCAGTCGCCGAGCGCAGGGTTGTACCCCGCTGGACCCTTGAGCATGACGGTGAGCTTGATGACGTCGTCGTTCGAGTCGACGACGGCCCGGACGACGGTGGACCCGACCGGGAGGACCACGCCCGAATCGCCGGCGTCCGGGGACACCCTCGAGTACTCGGCGTAGCTGGCGGAGGACACCCACTCGTCGACGAAAGATCCGGTCGCAACGGTCGACGGGTACGGCGTGAGCGTCGCGTGGGTGAATCCCGCGCCGCGGTAGCCGCCGTCGGCGATCGACGCGAGGGCCGCGACGCTGTCGACCTCGGGCGGCGTCTCACCGCCGTCGGCGGCGGCGGCGGGCTCGCTGACGCCGGGCCGCGGCTCGAAGTCCATCGACGACGGTTCGTTGAATGGGTCGCAGGCGCTCGCACCCAGGCCCCCCACCACACCCGAGCCGAGCGACACCAGCATCACGCGAAGATGGGTGGCTCGCACGTGCTCCGTCAAAGCAACGAGCGTGCTGTCCGGGCGTGCTCCATCTTTCCGACGAGCGCGCCGAAAGCGTCCCGTGCGACCGCACGGCTGCACGCACCTTGGAACTGGGGGCCGTCCGCGCGTGGTGCCGGCGATCCAGCGCCATCGATTTGGATCTCCGGTGAGCCGCGCGTGCGCTGCCGTGCGACTACCTCACGCGCGGTCGTCTCGCGGTCGCGCCCGCATGGAGGTGCTCCGATGATCGAAGGGCGACGACGGATTCTTCTCGCGACGATGTTCCTCGGCGCGGTGGCGGGCTGGTCGCGCGAAGCCTCCGCGTGCGGTCCGGGCGAGACGCAGCAGTACCAGTCGCAGTACGCGATCTGGTGCGTGGACGACACCGTGTGGTCCACGGGCCAGAGCGCATTCCAGAGCGTGTTCTTCCCGTACGGCGACGCGGTCGTGCAGGAGCTCGAGGCGCTCTTCGCCGTCACGCCAAAGGGGCTCCCGCTCATCATCGAGGCGGTGGCCCCCGACGGAGGCGCGCAGACTCCGCCCAAGTGCTGCGGCAACGGCTGTAACGAGGACCCGTGCATCGGCGAAGCGGTCACCGGCGACGCCTACACGGGCAGCGCCTACAACGTGCAGGGCTTCTGGGGCTACCTCCTCACGCTGCACGAGCTCATCAACCAGTGGACGGGATACGTCTCCGGCGGCTGGCCCACCGACTTCTGGGCCGACCACGTGAGCGCGTTCCCGAACTCGACCGACTGGCACATCATGGCGACGCTCGGCGCGAAGCTCGGCGACGCCAACCTGACCGCCGCCTCGGCGGCGCAGAAGGCCCGCTTCTATCCCGGCGGGGACAGCACCGATCCGCGCGTCGGCATGTTCGACCAGATCTACGCGCTGCCGGGGATGGGCTATGCGGGCTGGGCTCACGTGTTCGCCCTCGTGCAGGGGGATGCGATGAGCTGGGACGGGCTCGGCGTCGGCAATCCCGCCGAGCTCCGGACGGAGTACGTCGCGGCCTACGTGAGCCTCGGGCCCGGGCTGTCGGTGCTGCCGATCCTGCAGGCGGCCAACGTGGCGAACGGCACGCAGGATGGCGTCTCGGGCGACCCGGCCTACACGGCGAACGAGGCGAACATCGACGCCATCGCGACGGATCACTGCGCGATCGCGGCGGCGGCGGCGCAGGGGGCGGACGAGTCGGCGGACCGGGCGTCGTTCACGTCGGGGGACTTCGCCGGCGTGAAGGCCAAGGGCAAGTGCGGCGCGGGTTGCCCCGTGGAGTGCGGGTGCAAGAGCTCGACCGACGAGTGCGTGGCGCCGTGGCTGGGCGACGCCTCCCCCGACGGAGGGGTGAGCGGCGGCGACTCGGGGACAGCGAGCAGCAGCAGTAGCGGTGGCGGAGGCAGCGGAGGAGGCGTCGACTCCGGCGTCGCTCTCCACGATGCGGGTACGGCCGCGAGCGACGGCGGCAGCCTCGGGGCCGCGCCTGGAGGACCAGGGTCCTCGTCGTCGTCCGGATGCGGGTGCCACGCGCTCCCCGATGGAGGCTCGTCACCGGCGGTGCTCGTGGCCGCCCTGACGGGGTTGGCCCTCGTGCGCCTGCGCCGTCGTCGATAGCGTGTGGGGATGCGGATCGCGGTGGTGCTCGTCGTGGCCGTCGCGGTCGCAGTCGCGTGCCACCGGCCGCGGGGAACCGCGGCGATGACCTGCGATGCGGCCGCGGCCTGCCCGGCCGACGCGTACTGCGCCTACACGCCGCGCCTGTGTGGCAAGGGCAAGAAGCCCGGGGTGTGCACACCGCGCCCGCCGGGCTGCGACGGCGCGACGGACCCGGTCTGCGGCTGCGATGGCCAGGTATACGAAGGAGCGTGCGCCGCTCACGCCGCCGGGGTCGACCTCGCCGTCAACGGCGGCTGCAGCCGTCGCGTCCCGGACTGGATCCCGTGCGGGGCCGCCTATTGCGATGCCCGGCGGAGCTACTGCGAGATCGTGCTCAGCGACGTCGCCGAGCTCCCCACCGACTACACCTGCAAGCCACTCCCGGCGGCCTGCCGGGACGACGGCGGCGCGACACCGAGCTGCGATTGCTTCCCCGCCGGCACCCGTTGCCTCAGCTTCTGCGGCCACGTCGAGACGGGCGGCGTCACGGGCTTCCACCTGACGTGCCGCCTGTGAGGGCCTGCAGGAGCCTCACGCTCAGCCCTCGGCGAGCACGCGGTGCACGAGCTGGATGCAGGCGGAGCCCTCGCCGACGCTGGCCGCCACGCGCTTCACGCTCCCGGAGCGAACGTCGCCCACCGCGAAGATCCGCGGCAAGCTGGTCTCGAGGTAGAGCCGCGGGCGTACCGTGGCGGGACGCCCCGGCGCGGCGGCGGCGTCGCTCACGTCGGGTCCCGTGAGGATGAACCCCTTGTCGTCGAGGGCGAGGCAGCCGTCGAGCCAGTCGGTCTTCGGCTTCGCGCCGGTCATCGAGAACAGGTGACGGATGGGGTGCGTGGACGTTTCCCCCGTCACGTCGTTCGTCCACGTCACCTGCTCGACGTGGTTTTCGCCCGCGAGGCCGACGACGCGCGTGCGCGCGTGGAGCGTGATGTTCGTCGTCTCCTCGATGCGGCGGATGAGGTACCGCGACATGCTCGCCGCCAGGCCCTCCGCGCGAACGACGATGTGCACGTGCGGCGAGGAGCGCGAGAGGTACGTCGCCGCCTGTCCGGCCGAGTTCCCGCCGCCGACGACGATGACGGCCTCGGACGAGCAGCGCTGCGCCTCGACGAAGGTCGCCCCGTAGTAGACGCCGACGTCCTCGAACTTGGCCAGGTTGGGGAGCTCCAGCTTTCGGTACTCGGCGCCGGTGGCGATGACGATCGCGCGCGCCCGCACGCTGCTGCCGTCGCTCATCTCGAGCCGGTACGGGTGCTCGTCGCAGTGGAGCTTCACCGCGATGCGCGCGACGACCATGTGGGCGCCGAACTTCTCGGCCTGGGCGAGCGCCCGCTGGGCCAGCGCGTTGCCGGAGATGCCGGTGGGGAAGCCGAGGTAGTTCTCGATCTTCGAGCTCGACCCGGCCTGCCCGCCCGGCGCCGACGCCTCCACGACCAGCACGTCGAGGCCCTCGGACGCCGCGTAGACCGCGGCGGCGAGGCCCGCCGGTCCGGCGCCGACGACGACGAGATCGCGAACCGCGGCGCGGTCGATGCCGGCGTTCAGGCCGAGGCACTCGGCGACCTCGGCGTTCGTGGGGTTCTTGAGGACTCGGTCGCCGCGGCAGATGAGCACCGGTACGTCGCCGACGCCGACGTGGAACGTGTCGAAGAGCCCCTGCACCGCCGGGTCGACGTCGACGTCGACGTACCGGTGCGGGTGCCCGTTGCGGGTCAGGAACTCCTGGAGGCGCAGCGTCGCCGCCGAATGGCTCGACCCGAGGACGATGGCGTCCCCCTGGTGGCCCGCGAGCAGTCCCATGCGGCGCAGCATGTACGCGCGGAGAAAGATCTCGCTGAGCTCCGAGTCGGTCTGGACGATGGTCCTCAGCTGGGCGACCTGCACCTCGACGACGCGGCTGGCGACCTTCGCCCGCCCCCGCACGAGCGTCCGGCGCTCCGAGAGCTGGTTGACCTCCCCCGTGAACTGACCGGGCCCATGGACGACGATGAGGTCCTCGAGCCCGTCGTGGGGCAAGACGATCTCGAGCGCCCCCTCGAGGACCACGTGGATGGGTACGCCGTACGCGCCCTGGTCGAAGAGCATCTCCCCCGCAGCCAGGATGCGCTCCTTCCCCAGGCGGGCGATGCGCGCGATCTGCGCATCGGTCAGCGTGGGGAACATCTGCGGGCGACGCGCCTGCATCTCCGCCGGCGTGGGGAGCCCGGTGACCGAGGACGTCATGCGCCGCCCCTCACTCCGCCGAGAGGAACTGGTCGTCGGCGTAGCAGTACGCCCACGTCTCCCCGGCCTCACCCGACGTGATGACCGGGTGTTTCGTTCCGTGGAAATGCGCGGTCGCGTGCTTGTGGGGAGAGGAGTCGCAGCAGCCCACGTGCCCGCAGGTGAGGCAGATTCGAAGGTGGACCCAGGTGCCGCCGATCTTCAGGCAGTCCTCGCAGCCCTTCGCCGGACGATGCACCTTGCGGGGCGTCTCGCTGGTCACGTGCTCGCAGGGGTTCGAGAGGTCGATGCGGTCGTCGACGGTGGTCATTCGAGCGTCACCTTTCTTCCGGGAACGACGTTCGTCACTAGCACGGCGCTGCTCGGGTGCGTCCCGGACGCCTGGACCGCGGCCGTGATCAGGTCGAACACGAGGCCCCACGACATGACGTCCTCGGCCCCGACGACGAGCTCGGGCGCCCCGCACCCGGTCCACTGCTTGCGCATCGCCTCCGTCCCGAGCGTCATGTCCGGTCCCGCCAGCCCCTTGATGATGCGCCTGGCGGTGCCACCGCCGGCGGGCCACACGTCGATCGCGGCGTCCTTCGCGATCCAGGCGACGGTGGTGCAGTCGGACACGCCGCTCGGAAACGAAAGAGGAACCCGCTGAGTCGTACCATCGCGCGCCTCCGTCCCCACCACCGCGCTCGTCGCCTTCGCCTTGCGGAGCGCCGTCACCACGGCCGCCACGACCGAAGGCTTGGCGTTGCGCAGCGCCACGAAGCTGACCGCGTTCCCCGCGATCATCGGGCTGCCGGTGAGAAAGACGGCAACCTTGTCCGCCAGGCCGAGCTCACCCGTCGCGAGACGGTTCGGCCCGACGGAGACGTTGGTCGCATCGATGACGATGTCGGGAGCGCGCGGCGGCTCAGGTGGAGCGGGGGCGGCCGTCGCGACCGGCGCCGACGCGGCGGCCTCCGGCGCGGCGCTCGGGGCGTGGGGATCGTCGCAAGCGACGGCGGGGAAGAGGGCGAGAACGGCACCTAGAACGAGGGCTACCGCGTGAGGTTGGCTGGGCAAAAACCGCTCCGGCATCGCGCCGCATGCTAATGCCTTTGTCGGGGTCGAGGGGCCGACATTGGCCCAAACCGCCCTCGATAAAGTACGCTTCTCTCAGAACCTTCCTCATGCTCGATGTGGCGCCCAAGTCCGATGTT
>JBEKGQ010000207.1:0-9808 GCA_050012715.1 Polyangiaceae bacterium | reverse complement strand
GTTGCCACCGGGGGGCGCACCATCGCCACCCGCGGGCGCACCTTTGTGACCGGCGGGCGCAACGGAGCCACCGGCAGCCACACCATGGCCACCGGTGGTTACATCGTTGTCACCGCGGGGCGCAACGGAGACCCCCGCCGGTTCTAGTCGCCCCAGATCTCGACCGCGAACTTGCCGCCACCGGAGCCGGCCGCGACGTTGACCTTCACGTCGTCGGCCTGGGAGAAGCAGATCTCGCCGTCCTCGAGCACGACGGCGTCGGGGCTGTCGCTCCCGTCCTCGCCGCAGCTCTTGCCGGCCGAGTCGATGACGGCGATGTCGAGGTCCTGCAGGGCGCCCTCGGAGAGACCGTAGACGCGGTAGCAGTGGTTGGCCTCGGCGTGCAAAGGGATGGGCTGCGCGGGATCGAGGTTCTGCCGGGTGCCCTGCACGGTGGCCCCGATCTGGTGCATCTTCGTGAGGCCGATGCACGCGGTCGCCATCGCGGTGACGCCGGCGACGAGGTCGGCCCCGGTCTTCACGTCGTTGTGGCAGCTCGCGTAGGGCGCGCCCTGCTTCCAGGTGACCTTGTCCGAGTCGGGCTTCGTCGGCGCCGGCGGACGGGCGCTCTTGTCGATGCCGCCGGGCGGAGGCGTGACGGGCTGCGTGGAGACGTCCGCGCTCCCGCCACCGCAGGCGACGATCGACGAGAGAACGGCGAGGACGAACGAAGAGAGGAGGACCTTTCGCATGGCGCGGCCGAGGTTACTCCTTGTCGCTTCCCTTGTCCTTGTCGCCTTTGTCCTTGTCCGCCTTGTCGCCCGTGTCCGAGCCGCCCCCTTTGAGCTGCCCGGGGAGGCACTTCCAGAACGCGCTGCCGTCCTCCGGGCCGCCCGTGATGCGGGGCTTCTGCTCGGGGGCGTGAATGTAGACGTCGGTCTGGTCCTTGGCCTTGTACGCGGTGACGACGTCCGAGCCGCTCGCGTAGCTGCCGACGTCGTCGACCTTCCAGCCCTGCTCCGCGAGGCACGCCCTCACCGCCGACTCGACGTCGGACGTCGGCGCCTGGGCGAGGGCTTCCCGGAGGGGGCTCTTCGCCGATGGCGGGGTGGCGCAGGCGGCGACGACGACGACGAGAAAGACGGCGGACGAGGCGAGGCGCATGGGCGCATCCTACCGCGGCTTGCCGCGTTACGAGGAGATCGCGACCGCCTTCCCCATCGCGTGGTAGCCCTTGTCGACGTAGATGACGCTCCCGGTGATGCCGCTCGCCAGCGGTGACCCGAGGAAGGCCGCCACGTCGCCCACCTCGCGCGCCCGGAGCGCCTCGGGGAGCGGCGAGTTCAGCTTGCAGTAGTCGACCATCTGCTCGATGAAGGGTTTCCCCTTCGTCGCCCCGGGCACGTCCCCGCCGTCCTTCCCGATGGCGCTCGCCGCGCGGGACGCGAGGGGGCCGGCGCTGATGCAGTTGACCCGGTGGCCCCACTTGCGCCCCGCCTCCCACGCGAGGACGCGGGTGTCGCTCTCGAGGGCGGACTTCGCGCTCGACATGCCGCCGCCGTAACCGGGGACGACCCGCTGGCTGGCCATGTACGAGAGGCTCAGAAATGAGCCCCCGGGGCGGACCAGTGGTCCAAATCGCTGGACGAGCGACACCATGGAGTAAGCGCTGACCCCGACCGCCCCGAGGTACCCCTTGCGGCTCGTCGCCAGCAGCTCCTTGCTCACCTCCGAACCGTTCGCCAGCGAGTGCACGACCACGTCCAGACACCGCTCGCCGAAGTCGGCGCGGAGCTTCTCGGCCACGCCCTGGAGCGTGAAGTCCCCGTGGTCCTTGTACCGCTTGCTCTCGCGCACCTCCGCGGGCACGTCGTCGAGGACGTCGTAGTCCGCGTCGAGGGCGAAGACGCGCTCGAAGTCGAGCTTGCGGCCGTCGGCGAGGACGAGGGACTCATCGAGCTTGCCGCGACGGAGGAGGGTCTGGAAGATGCCGAGCGCCGGGGGCCAGGTGCCCAGGCACACGGAGGCGCCGGCCTCGGCGAGCGCCTTGGCGATGGCGAAGCCGAACCCCGCGTCGTCGGCCACGCCGGCGACGAAGGCGCGCTTGCCCGTGAGATCGATGTTGAGCATGAGTGGGCGCCCACGATGAGCGAACCACGAGCCGAGTCAAGAGCGTGCTTCGCGGCGCGCGCGCGATGGGGTTGCAGGCGCAAGGCCTCGCAAGCATTATCCCGCCCCATGCAGCGTCGCGGCGGCATCGTCGCGGCTCTCTTCTCCTTCCTTCTCCTCTTTGCGTGGGACGCGCAGGCCGACGAGCCCGACGGAGGCGCGCCGGTCCCGCCCCCCGCCACGGTCGTGGCCCCGGCGACGACCGCCGTGCCGGCGACCGACGACCCGGGGGACGCGACCGTCCCCGTGCGTCCGCCGGCGGGCAAGTCGAAGCCCCCGAAGAGCAAGATCGCCGACGGCGACTACTGGACCGAGCGCTTCGAGCCCGCGGGCTTTCCGCTCATCGGCGGCGACAGCGACATCGGCTTCGAGTTCGGCGCGGTGGGGACGCTCTCGTACTTCTCCGGCGGCCAGAGGCCGTACCGGTGGAACATGGATCTCCTCCTCTCGGCGAGCCTCAAGGAGGGCCCCGCGGGGCTGGAGATCGCGCAGCAGAACTACCTCTGGCAGATAGACATGCCGGGCCTCCTCGGGGGGACGACGCGCCTCAACCCGGAGGTCTCGTACAACCACACGATCAACTACGGTTACTTCGGCCTCGGCAACGCCTCGAGCGGCGACACCCCGGCGAACGCCACGAACCCGGGCCGCTTCCACGAGTGGATCGAGTCGATCGCGCAGGTTCGCTCGTCCGCGCGCATCCTCATCAAGGGCCCCCTCTACGCCGAGGCGGCCGCGCAGTACCTCTTCGTCGGGCCGCAGAGCTACGCCGGGAGCCAGCTCGCGGCGGACGCGGCGACGACGAACAGCAACGGCTCGCAGTACATCTACGGGACGACCAACCTGAGCCTGCCGTCGCTCGCCGGGGGCTTCTCGTACGACTCGCGTGACGACGAGATCTTCCCCCATCGCGGGATGCTCCACGAGGTCGGCGCGCGGTTCGAGGCCGGGTTCCCGACCGACGCGCAGGTGCGCTACGTGGAGATGGGCGGCATCTTCCGGGGCTACGTCCCGCTCGGCAACACGTTCGTCCTCGCGGGGCGCCTCGTGGTCAACGCGCAGGCGGGCAACGTGCCCTTCTACGATCTCTTCCAGGCGGGCCCCTTCGACCAGAAGGAGATGCCCGGCGGCTCGGCCGGCATCCGCGGCGTGCCGGTGGGGCGCTACCTCGGCCCGATCAAGGTCGTCGGGAACATCGAGCTGCGGGCCATGTACCTGAGGTTCACCGTCCTCGGGCAGAAGTTCACCATCGGCAACACCGTCTTCTTCGACACCGGCCGGGTCTGGAGTGACTTCACGTTCCACTCGCCCCTCGACGGCAGCGGCGTCGGCCTGAAGTACGGCGTGGGCGGCGGCATCTACGTGCTCTGGGGGCAAGCAGCGATGCTGCGCATCGAGGCGGCGTACTCGCCCGACGCGGTCTCGGAGAACCCGAGCCTGCCGCTCGGCATCTACGTCGAGGACGGGACGATGTTCTAGGCGCGGTGGGAAGGTCTCACTCGCGCGCGCGCCTCGCGACGGCGGCGAAGAAGCCGTCCATGCCGTCGTCCCCGCCGTCGGGCGTCCCGTCGAAGCGCCAGGTGCGGAGGTACTTGCCGTCCTTCGTCGCGACGCGGTCGGTGCGCGCGCGACCGAGGACGTCGCGAGCCGTGACCAGCGCGAAGTCCGGTCGCTCCGACAGGAAGAAGTCCATCGCCACCTCGCCTTCGCTCGGGAGAAACGAGCACGTCGCGTAGACCAGCCGGCCGTGGGGCGCCACGAGGCGGGCCGCCGACCTCACGAGCGCCGCCTGCGCCGCGACGAGCCGCGGCAGGTCGTCGGCGCCGAGCCTCCAGCGGGCCTCGGGGTTGCGGCGGATGGCGCCGAGGCCGGTGCACGGGGCGTCGACGAGGACCCGCGACGCGCGCGCGCCGAGCGCAGCCACCGCGTCCTCGTCGCGGAGATCGACGGTGAGGGCCTGCACGTTGCTCGCGCCGGCGCGCCGGGCGCGGCGCCTCAGCTCCTCGAGCTTCGTGTCGGACGTGTCGAGCGCGAGGAGCTTCCCTTTGCCCCCGAGGAGCGCGGCCAGCGCCAGCGTCTTGCCGCCGGCGCCCGCGCAGGCGTCGACGACGAAGGTCTTCGGCGGGGGCGCGCAGAGCTCCGCGACGAGCTGCGACGCCTCGTCCTGCATCTCGAGGTCCCCCCGCGCGAACGCCTTCGTGCGGAAGACCGAGCGGCGGCCCTCGACGACGATCCCGTTCGCGGCGTGCGCGGTGGCGTGCGCGGCGACGCCCTCCTCCGCCAGGGCCGCGAGGCACGCCTCGCGCGTCGTCCGGAGGGCGTTCGCCCGCGCGACGCGCGGGGCCGGCTCGTTCATCCTCGCGAGCGCCGCCTCGAGCGACCCCTCGCCCACCTCGGAGCGCACGAGGTCCACCAGCCAGTCCGGCACGGAGAACGCCACCCCGAGCCGCTCGGTCGGGCTCTCGATGCGCTCGACGCGCGGGGCGAGCTGCGTCTCCCCGCGCGAGAGCGCGAAGAGCGCGTCGAACCTCGACTCCGCCGCCTCGGAGCCGGTCGCGAACGCGAGCAGCCGGTCGTACTTCACGAGCGCCTGCACCGCCGCGGCCACGATGGCGCGGTCCTCTTCGCTCGTCTCCTTCAGCGCGCCCTCGAGCACGTCGCTGAGGAAGGGCCAGTTTCGCGCCCGCGCTTGCTCGTAGGCGCGCACCACGAGCGGGCGCACGCGCTGCGCCTCCTCGCGCTCGCATCCGACGACGACGCGAATCACGCGCGGGGCCTGGGTTTGCCGAGCTTCCGGTGGCGCTCCTCGCGCGGCACGAGGCAGTGCGCCGCGTTCCCGATGAGGTCCGCCCGTCCCGCCTTCGCCAGCGCCTCGCGCGCCAGCGGCTGCTGCTCCGGGTCCCAGTAGTAGAGCAGCGCCTTCATCATCTTCTTCTCGCGGAGATCGCGCACGACGCTCACCGGCTCCATCGTGAGCGGATCGATGCCAGTGAAGAACATCGTCGTCGCGATCGCCATCGGGGTCGGGATGAAGTCCTGCACCTGCCGCGGGCGGAGCTTTCGCGCCTTGAGCCACAGCGCGAGCTCCACCGTGTCCTTCAGCGTGGACCCCGGGTGGCCGGTGATGAAGTACGGCACGAGGTACTGCTCCTTGCCGGCCTCCTCGCTCGCCTGGCAGAACGCCTGCGCGAACCGCTCGTAGTGCTCCACCGGGGGCTTCTTCATCTTGTCGAGCACGTCCGGGTCGTTGTGCTCCGGCGCGACGCTGAGCTGCCCCCCGGTGTGGTGCTTCGCGAGCTCGCGGATGAACTCCGGGCTCCGCGCCGCGAGGTCGTAGCGCACGCCGCTCGCCACGTAGACGCGGTCGACGCCCGGCTCGCTCCGCACCTTCTTCAGCAGGTTCACGATCGGCGCATGGTCGGTCACCAGGTTCTCGCAGATGCCCGGGTGCACGCACGAGAGGCGGCGGCACGCGCTCTCGGTGCGCTCGTCCTTGCACGTCATCTTGTACATGTTCGCGGTCGGGCCGCCGACGTCGGTGATCGTGCCGCCGAAGTCGGCCATGCGCGACAGCGCGCGCACCTCGCGGAGCACGCTGCCCTCGCTGCGGCTCTGGATGATGCGGCCCTCGTGCTCGGTGATGCTGCAGAAGGTGCAGCCGCCGAAGCAGCCGCGCATCGTGACGATGGAGTGCTTGATCGTCTCGAAGGCGGGGACGCGCTCGCCGCCGTAGCTCCAGTGAGGACGCCGCGCGAACGGGAGATCGTAGAGGCCGTCCATCTCGCTCTCGGCGAGCGGCAAGGCCGGCGGGTTGAAGTACACCGCCTCGTCGCCGTGCGGCTGGAGGAGCGGGCGCGCGTTGTGGGCGTTCGTCTCGTACTGGAGCTGGCGCGACATCCGCGCGAAGGCCTCCTTGTCGGCCACGACCTCCTCGTACGACGGCAGCACCACCGGCTTGCCGTCGGTCACGTAGCGGCTCGCGTGGCTCGCCGCGTCGGCCCAGGACTGCCGGTTCTTGCGCACGTGCGCCGTGCCGCGGATGTTGCCGAGCTGCTCGACGCGCTCGCCGGCGTCGAGGCGCTGGGTGATCTCCCACGCGGCGCGCTCGCCCATGCCGAAGACGAGCAGGTCCGCCTTCGCGTCGAGCAGGATGGACCGGCGCACCGAGTCGCTCCAGTAGTCGTAGTGCGCGATGCGCCGGAGCGACGCCTCGATGCCGCCGAGCACGAGGGGGAGCCCCGGAAACGCCTGCCGGCAGAGGTTCGCGTAGACGATGCTCGCGCGGTTCGGGCGCGCGTTGGGGCGACCGCCGGGCGAGTACTGGTCCTCGGACCGCACCTTCTTCTGGGCGGTCAGCTTGTTGAGCATCGAGTCGAGGTTGCCCGCGCTGACGCCGACCCAGAGGCGGGGGCGGCCCATGCGGGCGATGTCCTCCACCCCCGTCCAGCGCGGCTGGGCGACGATGCCGACCCGGTAGCCCCGTCCCTCGAGGAAGCGCGCGATGAGCACGGGGCCGAACGCCGGGTGGTCGACGTAGGCGTCGCCGGTGACGATGAGGACGTCGAGCTCCGCCCACCCCCGGGCCGCCATCTCCTCGCGCGTCGTCGGGAGGAACGCCTTCAGGTCACGCGCCGGCGCTCCCCGGGAGGACACACGCACGGGGACGAGCGACGGCATGACACCGTGCAGATAGCACGACGGGCCGCCGTTCTTCGTCGTGGCTCGGCGGCGTGCTAACGATCTCCCCCCGCCGCATGGGCCGCCTGCACGCGCTCGTCCTCCTCGCCTGGGCTCTCGTCCGGTCGCTGCTCGCCCCCCTCCTCGGCACCCGCCGGGGTCTCGCCGAGTTCCGCAGCAGTTACGCCCCCGATCGCCTTCCCCCGCTCACGCCCGACGAGCGAAGGACCCTCCCCGAGCTGACCGGGTGCATCGCCTGCGGCCTTTGTGACGGCGGCGAGGGCGAGCGCATGGCCCGCTCGGGCGGCGTCTACGCGGGGGTGATGGACCTGATGCTCGCAAGCTCGCGGAACATGCCGGACTTCGACGCGGCGGCCCGCTCGTTCGAGGCGGTCGGGGACGAGCGGCTCGCGATCCTCGAGCGACGCTGCCCGGTCCGCGTTCCCATGCGGCAGGTGGCGCGGTTCGTCCGGGCGAAAGCCGCCGAGATGGCCGAAGGCGGGGACGTGAACGGAAAGGTCCACGCAAAGCGTAACGCGGCGTAACACCCCGGCACACATCGGGCCCACGTTACGGGTGTTGTTACGCTGTTACGTCACCCGCTCGGCGAACCTTCCCCGCTTTTTTCGGGGTTTCTGCACCAGCAGTGGATGACACCGCCTGTGGCACGAGGGCTGCTCTAGGGCTCGCGCCGGCCAACGAAGCAAGCCGGCGCCTTCCGAAGAGGACAGCCCCCATGAGCGCCATGCATTCGCACCGACAGGCCCCCGAGCGACGAGACAGCGGAGTATTTCTCCGGAGCGCCAACCTCGGGATCGAGCCGGTGGCCCGCGAGGATCGCGAGGAGCAGAGCGGCGTGTTCGCCATCCCGCGCCCCGACGCGGACGAGGAGCGCACGCTGGTCGACGCGCTCGTCGCGAACGACGCGGCCGCCTGGCGCGAGTTCCAGCAGCGCTACGACCGCCTCATCCTGCGGTGCATCACGAAGGTGACCAAGCGGTTCGCCTCGGTCTCGCAGGACGACGTGCGCGAGATCTACGCGCAGCTCCTCGTCTCCCTGCTGTCGAACGGGAAATCGAAGCTCCGCGCGTTCGACGCGGCGCGGGGTAGCCGCTTCTCGAGCTACATCGGCATGCTGGCCATCCACTGCGCCTACGACTGGCTGCGGGCGGTCCGCCGGGAGCCGAAGCGCGAGTGCCTGGCGGAGGCCGTCGAGCTGTCGAGCGACCTGCCGGACCCGTTCGAGGCCACCGCCGCCAACGAGCGCGCCGATCTGGCCGCCCGCGTCATGGAGGGGTTCAGCGAGCGCGACCGGACCTTCGCCGCCCTGTACTTCGGCGAGGGCATGGAGCCCCACGAGATCGCCCGCTCGATGAAGATCAGCGTGAAGACGGTCTACTCGAAGAAGCACAAGATCCAGTCCAAGCTCGAGTCCATCGTCGCGGGCATCCGCGGCTCGAACGTCGCCGCCTGAGCCAGCCTCCGGCGGCCATGCAGCCTCCGATGGCCGCGGATGGGCACTTGTAGTAAGTGGCCCGAAGTTCCGATGCGCCCCGTCCTGTCCGCCACCGTCCTCGCGTTCACCCTCGTCGCCTGTTCGACGCTGAGCTCGGACCCCCCCGCCGACTACGACGCCAACCCGCTCGGCACGGGCCTCCGCATCTACCAGGTGCAGGACCCGAGCTCCCCCGAGTACTCGCCGAACAAGGACGTCGTCGTCAGCAGCACCGTCGTCTCCTGGATCGACACGTTCGACGAGACGCAGGACGGCAAGAGCATCGGCACCGTCTACATCCAGGACATCGGCTCCTCCCGGCCGTACTCGGGCATCGACGTCTACGAGCCGAGCTACGTCCCGGCGTCGCTGCGCCTCCTGCCGGGGGATGTCCTCGACTTCAACGGCCCGTACGACGAGACGACGAGCGTCGGCTCGGCGACGTTCGACGCGCCGGAGACGCTGCCGCAGCTCGACAAGCCGGTCGGCACGTACCGCTACGACTTCACGACCCCCACCCCCACCGTCATCCAGCTCGCGGACATCAACTCGTACGCGACCGGCCGCCAGTGGGAGAACATGCTGGTGACGGTCACCGATATCACCGTGGGGCCCGGCGTGAACGACGCCGACCGCGTGACTTACATCATGGAGCAGGGGGACGGCGGCTACCCGGCGGGCGCGGCGGAGATCTCGAACGAGCTCTACGACCTCGGCGCGAACGACTTCCCCGCGGGCACGCACTTCTCGTCGGTGACGGGCATCGTCACGTGGTTTTACAGCTACCACATCGCTCCCCGCACGGCGGCCGACCTCCAGCAGTGACCAGCCGCTCCCGGCCTGCCCGGGCAGCGCGCTCCGCCCTGCTGGCGACGCTCCTCGGCGTCGTGGCTTGCAGCGGAAGCCGGACCGCGACGCCGCCATCCGCCACGCCGACGGCGGTGACACGGGTGACCGGAGCGGGTCGACCACCGCTGGCCGTGGTGGTGCGCGCGGGGGACGCGCGAGGAGCGGTCGCGGCGGCGGTGGTGATGGAGGACGTGGCGCCCGAGCAAGGCGCGCTCGCCGCGGTG
Source organism: Polyangiaceae bacterium (assembly GCA_050012715.1). Classification (GTDB taxonomy): domain Bacteria; phylum Myxococcota_A; class Polyangia; order Polyangiales; family Polyangiaceae; genus Palsa-1150. The sequence goes on along the minus strand of JBEKGQ010000207.1, from coordinate 415 downwards.
GCGCTCGCCGCCCTGGTCGAAGCGCGCCTGGCGGCTCGCGGCGTGGACGCCACCGCGGTCGGAGGCTGGGGCGGCTGGCGTCTGCGGGCGCTGGTGTCCTCGGGGCCCGACGCGGCGCGGGTGGTCGACGCGGTGCGCGAGGCGATGCTCGCGCCGGTCGCGCCCGACGAGCCGGCGCTCGACGCTGTGGCGCGCAAGGTGGCGGCCCTCGGGCGGCGCCCGCTGCCCGACCGGGCCCTCGTCGAGGTCGCGGCGTGCACGGGGGAGGCGTTCGGCACCGGGGGCGACGCCGCGCCCGCGGCCGGGGAGCTCGAGGCGTGGCGCAAGGCCGCGCTCGGGCTCGGGCACGTGGCGTTCGCCACCGCCGGCGAAGCGACGCTCGCCGATGCCGCCGCCGCTCGCCGAGGGACCGGCG
>JBEKGQ010000206.1:0-16746 GCA_050012715.1 Polyangiaceae bacterium | reverse complement strand
AGCCCGCGCGCCGCGGTGCCGCCCTCGTGCCACGGGGCCGCGAGGCCCAGGTCGACCAGGGTGCCGCGCCCGTCGGCGCCGACGATGATGTTCGCCGGCTTCACGTCGCCGTGGAGGAGCCCCGAGCGATGCACCACCGTGAGCTGGTCGCATGCGCTCGCCAGTGGGGCGACCCAGGGCCCCGCGTCGTCGTCGTTGAGCACGTCGTCGAGGCTCTGCCCCTCGACGAGCTCGCGCACCATGTAGCGCCGCCCGTCGCGGAGGGCCCCGAAGGCGACGACGCGCGGCACGCCGAGCCCCTCGAGGCCGCTGAGCGCCACCGCTTCCTGCACGAGCGCGTCGATCTCCGCCTCGCCGGCCGACCGCGAGAGCACCTTCAGCGCGAGCACCCGGTCGCTCACGCGGTCGCGCACCCCCCAGACCTCGCCCCCACCGCCCGCACCGAGGCGGCGCTGCGGCTCGTACCGCGGCGGCAGGTCGTCGCCCCGCGCCACGTCCCCGTCGGCCATCGCTCAGAGCATACCGCGCGGGCTCAGCGACCCGGTGTCCTTCTTCGGATCCGCCTTGTCCGGCTTGTCGGTCTTGTCCTTGTCCTTGTCCGGCTTCGCGGGCGTCAGCGCGTCTTCCTGCTTCTCGAGCCCGTAGTCGCCGCTGATGCCGAACCAGAAGCCGGTCAGTGAGAAGCCGAGGCCGAGGCGCGCCTCGAACGTCTTCACCGGCTTGTAGCGAATGCCGATGTCGGGGAAGTTGATCATCGGGAAGAGGATCGGCTTCGGGCCCACGATGCCGGCCTGCTCGCTGTAATTGCCGACCTTGGCGACCGTGGCGTTCGAGTGGGCGGCGGTCGTGCAGTTCGGATCGACCGTGGTGTTCGGGCACTGCTGGAAGTTCTGGGCGGGTGGGCCAGCATAGTAATAGGGTCCCGTCCCGCCGGCGCCGCCGTAGACCCAGTTGTCGTGCAGGGCACCGAAGACGATGCCGAGCCCGACGCCGATGCCGTACTCGAAGTCCCAGTGGTGCTCGCTGTCGAGCGGGACCGACCAGAGAAGATCGACCGCCGCGTAGATGGCGTTCAGGCTGCTGTTGATGACCGAGAAGTTGTTCGCGGTCGGCGGCTTGTCCTTCTGCAGGAAGAGGAGGTCGCCGGTGTTGTAGTTCTGCAGCGTGAGGTTGAAGACGGTGGAGAAGCCGTCCTTCCGCGAGTCGAGCTCGACGCCCACCGCGTTCGAGTAGATGGTGGCCCCGCCGTCGACGAAGGCGTTGATGAGAAACTTGGGGATGACGTCCCCACGGTAGCGGACGCCGAAGAAGTAGTACCGCTTCGACGGGTCCTCCCGCGTGTCGCTGACGTCCCACCCCTTCTCGAGTGGCGTCTCGGGGAGGGCCTTCTTCGCGGGCGCGTCCGTGTTCGCCGAGTCGTCCGCCGCCGGCGGGGGCGGGGGCGGCGGCGGTTCCGGCGTCGGCGCGGGGGCGGCGTCGACGGTGGCGCTCGCGGAGGCGGAGGCCGCGGGCTTCGCACCCTTCTTCTTCGGCTTCGTGGTCGTGGTCTGCGCGAGGGCGAGAGGAGCGATGGCGAGGGCGACGAGGACGAGCGTCGCGCCAAGGGTGTGGCGTCGCATGGCGGGGAGGACCTCGAGGGCAAGGAGGCGGTGCGGCAGAGGCGCGCGCGATGCTACACTAGAGCGCGGCGCCCCGGGGAAGCGCTCGACTCCCCCCAGTGATCCTCCACGGCCGAATCATCGAGCAGCGCGTCGACCGCGACGAGGTCGGGACGTTCCGCAAGGAGATCGTCGTCACGAGCAGCCCCGTGCCGCTCGCGATGGTGCGCAAGCGCCTCGCCAGCCCCTCGGGCGCGGTCGCCGACACGCGCGCACCGGTGCTCCTCGTCCACGGCTTCGGGCAGAATCGCTACGCCTGGCACCTGCCGGCCCGCAGCTTCGCGAACCACCTCGCGTCGGCCGGCTTCGACGTCTTCAACCTCGATCTGCGCGGCCATGGGCGATCCCGCCACTTCGGCGGCGTGCGCTCTCACGGCGTGGAGGACTACGTCCGCGAGGACCTCCCGGCGGCGGTCGCCGAGGTGCGCGCGCTCTCGGGCGGTCGCCCGGTGTGGGTCGTCGGCCACTCGCTCGGGGGGCTCGTCGGCTACGCCTCGGCGCCGCACCTCCAGGGCGCCGTCGCCGGCATCGCCTCCATCGGCAGCCCGTACCACTTCACGCGCGGCTCGCTGACCCTGGGCGCGCTGACGGTCCTCTTCCGCGCGATGGCGCTCGCGCCGATCCCGAACGCCGCCCTGCCGCTGGCGCCGGTGGGGCTCACGATGCGGCTCCTCCGCCGCTTCGCCGAGAGCCCGCTCTATCCGCTCCCGCTGCGCGGATGGCACGCCGGCTCGCTCGAGCCGCACGTCCTCGCGCAGCACCTCAGCATGGCCTTCGACCGCGCCGCGATCGCCGAGATGTCCGACATGTTCGACTGGGCGGTGCAGCGCCGCTTCGGCGGCCGCGACTACGACTACGTCGAGCGCTTCGAGGCGATGGACCTGCCGCTGCTCGTCATCGCGGGCGGCAACGACGACCTCGCCCCGCCGGCGAGCGTCCGCCCCGGGTTCACGCGCAGCCGCTCGCGCGACAAGACGTACCGCGTGCTCCCCCTCGGGCACATCGATCTCCTCGTCGGCCGCGACGCGCCGCTGATGACGTGGTCGCTCGTCACCCGCTGGCTCACGAAGCGCGCGGCGTAGCCGTTACTCCGCGGCGCTGCTCTTCTTCTTCGACGACGGGCTCTTCTCGCCCCCCTCGGCGTGCTTCATCCGCGCGAGCTCGTCCTCGAGCTTGCGCACCGTGCGCCGAAGGTCCTTCACTTCGCTCTCGGTGGCGAGCGCCATCGCCTTCGCGACGTTCTCGAGCTGCTCCTTCGCGAGGTTCTGCGCCTTTCCGGGGACGGCCATCGCCGCCATCACGGCCTTCATCACCCGCTCGTCCTGCATCATCTTCATGACGCGCGGGTCGGACATCAGCTTCATGCCCTTCTGCATCAGGGTCTTCTTGAGAGAGCTCATCGAGGTCCCCGCGGTCTACGACGCCGCGACGCGTCGCGCAACCGCCGGCGGTCGAGGGGGCGGCCCTTTGGTACGCTCCCCCGGATGAAAGCGGTCGGCTATCGAGTCCCCCAGCCCGTCACCGCGCCGGACTTTCTCGTCGACCTCGAGCTGCCGCCGCCGGTGCCGGGCCCGCGGGATCTACGCGTCGCGGTGCGCGCGGTCTCCGTCAACCCGGTCGACGTGAAGCTTCGCGCCGGCTTCGTGCCGCCCAAGGGGGAGGCCCGCGTCCTCGGCTTCGACGCGTCGGGCGTCGTCGAGTCGGTCGGGTCGGAGGTCACGCTGTTCCGCCCCGGCGACGAGGTGTTCTACGCCGGCGCGGTCAACCGGCCCGGCACGAACAGCGAGCTCCACGCGGTGGACGAGCGCATCGTCGGGCGCAAGCCGAAGAAGCTGTCGTTCGCGGAGGCGGCCGCGCTGCCGCTGACGTCGATCACCGCGTGGGAGCTGCTCTTCGACCGGCTCGGCGTGCCCTCCGGCAAGCTGTCGCACGGCGGGACGCTGCTCGTCGTGAACGGCGCGGGCGGAGTCGGCTCGATCTTGACCCAGATGGCGCGCCGGCTGACCGGGCTGACGGTGGTGGCGACCGCGTCGCGTCCGGAGACGGTCGCCTGGTGCCTCGAGATGGGCGCGCACCACGTGATCGACCACCGCCGTCCGCTCAACGAGGGCCTGAAGGACGTCGGGATCGCGCAGGTGGAGTACGTCGCGAGCCTCACCGCGACCGATCGGCACCTGCCCGCCATCGTCGAGGCCATCGCCCCGCAAGGCCACCTGGCGCTCATCGACGATCCCCCGGCGCTCGACGTCGTCGGCTTCAAGCGCAAGAGCGTCTCCGTGCACTGGGAGCTCATGTTCACGCGCTCCCTCTTCCAGACGCCGGACATGATCGAGCAGCACCACCTCCTGAACGACGTCGCGGACCTCCTCGACGCGGGCGTCCTCCGCACGACGCTCACCGAGCCGATGGGCACGATCAACGCGACGAACCTGAAGCGCGCGCACGCCTCGGCCGAGAGCGGCCGGGCCATCGGCAAGACGGTGCTCGCGGGGTTCTGACGCGCGGGCGCGAAGCAGCACCTCGCCGGGTGGCGGCGTCAGAGCTTCGTGTTCTTCGGGTTGGCGAAGTCGGTCTGCACCGCGCTGTAGACGACGCCGAGCTGGGTCGCGTCCTGGAAGAGGATCCCGAGCTCGCGGTTGTACTCGAGCGAGCCGGTCGTCATGTTCTCCGAGCCCACGAAGCCCCTCACGCAGGTGCCCGTCGCGCAGTCGATGAGGATGGTCTTCGCGTGGATGTAGGGATCCGACGCGGAGCCGCCCCCGGTCGACACGTCGGACACGTAGACCGTCCCGCCGGCCGCCTTCACGTCGTCGAGCGCGGTGGTCTGCGTCGCGTCGGTGCTCCCGCCGGCCACGATGAGGCGCACGGTGACGCCGCGCCCGGCCGCGCTCACCACTGCGTCGGTGATGCCGCTGGAGTCGTTGTCGCTGAACTCCTCGTCCTCGATGTCGAGCGACTTCGTGGCGGAGTCGATGAGCGCGACGAGATCGGGGCGCGCGTTGTTGTTGGCGACCACGAGATCCCCCGACGGGACGAGCTCCTGCATCGCATGGTCCGCCTTGAAGATGGCCTCCGCCTCGGTGACGTCGGCGAGCTCGTTGTCGATCGCCAGGTACTCGCGATTGTCCTCCGGCACCGACGACTCCGCGTTCGCGGTCATGATCCACGCCTGCGTGTGGTCGATCATGACGCACTTCTCGTGCGTGAACGTGAAGGTCGGGCTCGACCAGACGACCGGGATGCTGGCCGAGCTGAAGGTGGTGTACGCGTCCATGTTGTTGGACCGCGTCGTCGTCGAGCCGTCGAGGATCACCTGCACGTCGAGCCCCGCCTTCTTGCGCGAGACGATGGCGTCGACGACGCCCGAGTCGTCGATCTCGTACATCGTCATGTAGACGGACGTCTTGGCGCCGTTGATGGCGGCGATGAGCTCCGACGCGTGGTTGCCGTTGGGGTAGACGAGGATCGTCACGTCGGTGCTGAACCCGCTCGTGCTGCCGCTCGAGCTCGACGTGCTCCCGGAGCTCGAGCCGCTGCCCGAGCCCGAGCTGCTCCCCGAGCTGGAGCCGCCGGAGCCGCCGGAGCCGGTGGAGCTGCCGCTGCTGGAGCCCGATCCGCTGCTTCCGCCGTTCGAGCCCGACGAGCTGCCCCCGTCGCCGCCACTGTCGCTGCCCGAGCCATGGCTGGCGCTCGAGCACCCAGCCGCGACCGCGAAGGCGAGAAGGGTTCCCCAGCCTGTCGTTTTCATTGGCGTATCGTCGTGACGCGGAGGGCCCCGTCGGTCAACGTCACCGTTTGGTCAAAAAACGTCCCCTCCGTCGCGGTCGGAAAGATCCGGCCCCCAGCTTGCCGGTCGTGCGGGAACCCTGCCTTCCGCGGTGAGCCTGGTCGACGCCTTGGCGGTACGCCCGCGGTCGACGGGCCGGGTCGAAGGGCAGCGACCCGCTTCGGCGGCTGCGGTGTGACGTTGCGATCCAGCTTCGAACCTCGCGCGTAGAGCCACGAACATTCGTGACACTACCTTCGACAATCGTGTTACTCCCGCGGTCGTATCCGCCAGGGGTCCGATGAGACGACTGCTCCCCATCTCGCTCGCCGCCGTCGCCGTGCTCGCCGGATCCGTTGCGCGTGCCCAGCCGGATGCGACCACGACGGGCGTGGGGAGCTCGGCGACGGACACCGTCACGCCACCCATCCTGCGCCGCCGCGCCGAGGCCGTGTACCCGCCGGAGGCGTTGCGGGACGGGCTCTCGGGGACGGTCGGCGTCGAGGTCACGGTCGACGACACGGGCGTGGTGGTCGACGCGCGGGTGACGTCGCCGGCCGGTCACGGCTTCGACGAAGCGGCGCTCGCCGCCGTACGCAAGTTCACGTTCGAGCCGGCGCGCAGGAACGGCGCCGCCATGCGCTCGAACGTGCAGCTCGCCTACGAGTTCCATCCGCCGCCGCCTCCTCCCGCTCCGCGCGCCGACCCGCCAACCGCCCCGCCGCCCCCTCCACCGCCGCCCCCCGGCGGTCCAATCCAGCAAGGGCCCAACCAGACCACGCTGGTGGTCGCCGACCGCCCGACGGTCCCCATCGGCCCGCCGCCCGAGCGCAACGCCGCGTCCGATTCGACGACCTCGCAGGACGAGCTCTCGCTGCGCCCGCGCTTTCGCGCCGAGGGGCTTCTCGAGGTCGTGCCGGGGCTCTTCTCCGTGCAGCACGCGGGCGGCGGCAAGGCGCAGCAGGACTTCGCGCGCGGCTTCAACCTCGATCACGGCACCGACATGGCGTTCTTCATCGACGACGTGCCGATCAACGCCGTCAGCCATGCCCACGGCCAGGGCTATTCCGACCTCCACTTCATCATTCCGGAGACCGTGGCTCGCGTCGACTCGCAGGCGGGCACCTACTCCGCCACCGTCGGCGACTTCGGCACCGCGGGAGCGACCCACTTCGTCATGGCGGACCACACGCCCGAGAGCGTCGCCCGCGTCGAGCTCGCGCCGACGACGGGGCACGAGCGCCTGGTCGTCGTGGAGTCCCCGAGCTTCGGCGACAAGTGGCGCATGGCCGTCGCGACCGAGGTCTTCTACGAGAACGGCCCGTTCATCCACCCGGAGGACTACGGTCGCCTCAACGGGTACGTCAAAGCGACGCGTGTGCTCGACGAGCGAAGCGAGATCTCCTTCATGGCGACGGCCTACGGCGGCTCGTGGAACATGTCGGGGGTTCTGCCCGCGCGCGCCGTGTGCGGGGAGGGGGACGGGACGCCCCGGCCCGCGAGCTACTCGGGGTCGAATTGCATCAGCCGGTGGGACTCCGTCGATCCGACGCAGGGAGGCGCGTCGCAGCGGTACATGGCGTGGACGGAGTACCGGCGTCAGATGGACGAGCACTGGAACGTCAAAGCGACCGTCTACACGCTCCACTCGAACCTGGAGCTCTTCCCGAACGACGGCATTGCCGCGTCGTTCCAGCCCGACGGCATCCAGTACGGCTCGCAGATCGAGCAGGACGACTCGCGCGAGGAGACCGGCGCCGACGTGCGCTTCACCCACCGGGCGGAGCTCGGGGGGATGCCGATGCGCACGACGTTCGGCCTCCAGATCCGGAACGACAGCGTCGAGAGCCAGCTCCACCGCACCCAGGGGCGCGTGCGCCTGGACGGCATCGACCCGGTGAACATCCCGGGTCCGATGTTCGACGGGCACATCAACGAGCTCGAGACGGGGATCTTCGCGGAGGAAGAGGTGCGCCCCTCGCGCTGGCTCCGCTTCGTGCTGGGCGTGCGGGGCGATCGGATCGATGCGAGCGTGAACAACGAGAGCCCCGTGGCCGTCTACCAGCTCGACGGCTACAAGGCCGGCGCGCAGCTGTCGCCGAAGGCCACGGCGGTCGCGTCTCCGCTGGATGCGTGGGACCTCTTCGCCAACTACGGGCGGGGCTTTCACTCGAACGACATCCGGAGCATGTTCATCAACGCGCCCATCGGCGCGCTCCCCCACGCCGAGGGGCCGTCTGCGGCCGGGGTGCTGATGGCGCCGGCTTCGGGCTTCGAGGCGGGCACCACCATCCGCCCGATCGACGGCCTGTCGCTGTCGGCCGTGGCGTTTCTCATCGACGTGTCGTCCGAGCTGGTCATCGACGGGGACACGGCGTCGACGACGCCCGCCGGACCCACGCGCCGATACGGCGGCGAATTCACGGGGCGCTACAGCTTCGTCGGCAACGACGACACGCGCCGGCGCTACTACGCGGACGTGGCGTTCACCGCGGCGCACGGGCGGTTCACCGACGCGGCGGACGTCGCGGCCGGCTCGGTGTTCCTTCCCGATGCGCCCATCCGCACCTTCAGCGCGGGCGTCGGCGGTCGCCAACCGGTCAGCAGGAGCTGGACGATCGGGGGCGACGTGACGGTGCGCTCGATGTCGAACCGCTACGGCGACCAGGGAGGCAACCAGTCGCCGCTGGCGTCCGGGGTGCCGCTCGTCGAGACCGGCTGGACGGTCGTGAACGCCGGCCTCGCCGCGCGATGGCGGTTCCTCGAGCTGGGGGCCGACCTGCTCAACGTCGCCGACGTGAAGTGGCGCGAGGGCCAGTTCGAGGTTCAATCCAGGCTCCCTGGCGAAGGGAAAAATACTTCGTGCACGACACCGACCTCCCCGCAATGCATCCCCGAGCCGGGAATCAGCTTCACGCCCGGCATTCCGCGGACGCTCATGACCCACGCCGCCGTGTACTGGTGAAGGAGGCTTCCGTGTTCACCCGAGGCATGAACCGCTCCTTGGCCGCTGGCCTCAGCGTGCTGCTGACCCTCTCGGGCGTCGCGACGCCGGCCGTCGCCGATTCGACGGCCGCCGCCCCGACGACGGCGCCGGCGACGACTCTCCCGGTGCCTCCTCCTCCGCCGCCTCCTCCCGAGGTGTCGCGAAAGACCGTCGCCCTCGGCGCGTTCGGCATCGCCGCCGCCGCGCTGGCCGGCACGGTGGTGCTCGGCGTCTTCGCGCTGAAGAACAAGAGCGACTACGAGAAGGACCCGACCTACGCCAACACCGACAACGGCAACAACTTCGCCGCCTACGCGGACGGGTGCGCGGCGCTTGCGGTCGCCGCCGGCGCGACGGGCCTCGTGCTCTGGCTGACCAGCCGCACCTCGCTGGACCGAGCGGGCGCGGCGGCGAAGAGCGCGGCCACGTTCTCGGTCGCTCCCGTCGTCACCACCCACGGCGGCGGCGCCGGCGCCGTCCTTCGCTTCTAGGATGGCGATGAACGCCCGCTCCATCTCTGCGCTCGCCGCCATCGCGGCCTTCGGGCTCGTGGCGCCCGCGCTCGTGCACTGCGAGCTCGCGGTCGATCTCGATCGCGGTGCGGTCGACGGCGCGGTTACGGACGGGTGTCCCATCTGCACGGACCTGGACGACGGCGGCGAGGAAGACGGCAGCACCGGGGACGGCAGCGTCGTGGACGGAGCGGTCGAAGGCAGCGCGACCGACGGCGCATCGACGGACGTCGGCAGCGATGGTCCCACTGGCGACGGAGGCGGCGAGGCCGCGATCGAGTCGGGCGCCGCAGGTTGAATGAAGGTGGCACGCAGGCTCGCTACTGCGGGCTCCACTGGGGAGCCGCCGAGAGGAGCCCGTGCACGACGACGAGCTCGTACGCGAGGAAGCCCCCGAAGGCGACACTGGCCAGTCCCGTGGAACCCGCGAGCCACCGCCGAAGGCGATCGAGGCGTCGCGACGCGTAGGCGAAGGGGAGACCGAGCGCCGTCGTCAACGTCATCATCCCGGCGATCGTGCCCGCGCCGAACACGCCGAGGTAGAGCAGGGCCCAGCGCGCGTCGTGGATGGTCGCGAGGACCAGCAGCGCCGCCGCCGCCGAGCCGGCGAGCCCGTGAACGACGCCCACGAGGAGCGGGCGCCACCCGACACCGCGGGGGGAATGTGCGTCCGCCGCCGGATGGGCGTGCCCACGCAGCCGGGCGAGGTTCGTCGCTCCGAGCGCGACGAGCATGATCGCCACCGCCAGCTCCATCCCGAGCCCCACGCGCGGGGGGATGACCACGTCGAACACGATGATGGCGCCTCCGACGACGAAGATGGTCGCGGTGTGGCCGGGGTCGGTGGCATGTCGAAGGCCGAGCAGGAAGCCGAGGAGCAGCAGCGTGAACAAGAGGGCCTCCAGGTCGACCGAGGCGACCGTAGCACGTGACAGAGGCATCGTGCCACGCTACCTTGCCCGCGATGGCGAACGAGCTGGTCCGGTTCGGGGTGGCGATGGAGAAGACGCTCCTCGAGCACTTCGACGTCATCGTCGCGGACCGCGGCGTCACCCGCTCCGAGCTGCTGCGCGATCTCGTGCGGGCCGAGATCGTCCGCTCGCAGGTGGCACGCGGGGCGCCGGCGGTGGCAACGCTGACCCTCGTCTACGACCACCAGGTGCGCGAGCTCACCGAGAAGCTGACCGAGCTGCAACACCAGCTCGGCGATCGCGTGCGCTCGACGCTCCACATCCACCTCGACGAGAAGCGCTGCCTCGAGGTCATCGTCATGCGCGGCAAGAGCGACGAGCTGAAGCGCTTCGCCGACAAGCTCCTCGCGACGCGGGGAGTCACCCACGGGGGCATCGAGATCATCGCCGAGACGGGCGACGCCGGCGGGCGGGGCCACGGGCACGCGCACGACCACGGGCACACCCACGTTCGCCCGCGGAAGATGCGCCGGGTCGTCTAGTGGGGGCGGAAATCGCCCCCCGGTGATGCAACCGCCTGGCTCCGTGCAACGTATCCTCCGAGCCCCCGTGCTTCGCGTGACCTCCACCGCGGTGATCGCCTGCGCCCTCGGCTTCTCCGCCGTCGTGCACGCGGGGGTGCTGCTCGTGCCGGCCTTCGGGTACTTCGGGCACCCGCCCTCGGTCGCCGCGGCGGAGACCACCGTCGACCTGGTGAACGATGTGACGCCCGTGGAGCCGGCGCCGACCGAGGAGGCCGCCGTCCCGCGTGCCACGATTTTCCCCAATCACACGCACCCCTATCCCGTCCCCGCCGACCACGACGCCATCCCGCACGACCCGAACCTGGTCCACGTCCACGCGCCGCCGTCGGCCCCCGCCGTCGTCGCCGCGGCGGCCCCCGCGGTCACCGCGAGCGACGCTCTGCCGACGTTCACCATCGCCATCGGCGCCACCGGTGCGGACTCTTTCGGCAACGTCGCCGCCGCCGCCACCGCAGCGCCCGAGGCCGCCTCACCGCCGCCGGTGTTCGCCGAGCAGCGCGTCGACACCCCCGCGCGCCTCGTGCGCGGCCTCGCCCCGTCCTACCCCGCCGGCGCCCGCGCGAACGGCGTGGAGGGCGACGTGGGGCTCGAGCTCGTCGTCGACGACGACGGCATCGTCGAGAGCGCCCGCGTCGTCCGCAGCGTAGGCCAGGGACTCGATCAGTCGGCGCTCCAGGCCATCCGTCAGTTCCGCTTCGCGCCCGCCACGAAGGACGGGCACCCCGTCCACGTGCGGATGGGGTGGTCGATGCAGTTCCGCCTGCAGTAGGCCCCGCGAAGCTCAGTCCTTCGCGTCACCGCGGGCGAAGATCGACGCGACGTAGTTGAGGACGTCGGTCGCGCTGACCTCGTTGTAGCCGAAGTTCTTGATGAGCCTCGACTTGATGATGTCGATCTTCTCCTGCGTGTCCTTGTCGACCACCGCGGAGACCAGCGTCTTCAGCTTGATGCTGTCCTTCTGGTCCTCGAAGAGCTTGAGCTCGAGGGCCCGGCGCAGGCGATCGTTCGTGTTCCACTCGAACCGCTTGCCGTCGACCGCCAGCGCGCCGATGAAGTTCATGATCTCCCGCCGGAAGTCGTCCTTCCGGTTCTCGGGGATCTCTATTTTCTCCTCGATCGACCGCATCAGGCGCTCGTCCGGATCCTCGTCCTGCCCGGTGTAGCGGTTCTTCACCCGCTCCTTGAGCGTGAAGGCCTTGATGTTGTCGATGTAGTTCGCCGCCAGCTTGCTGATCGCGTCCTCGTCCGCGCTGATCGCGCGCTGGACCTCGTTCTTCACGATCTCCTCGTACTCACGCTTCACCATGCCGATGATCTCGGTGAAGCGCTTGCGCTGCTCCTCGTTCGTGATGAGCGAGTGGTGCCGCAGGCCCTTGTCGAGCTCGTTCAGCACCATGAACGGGTTGATCGTCCCCTCGCCCGCGTCGTTCACGAGCGCGTTCGAGATCTTGTCCTGCACGTAGCGCGGGCTGATGCCCTCCATGCCTTCGCGCTTCGACTCCTTGCGGAGCTCCTTCACCGTGTCCTGCGTGTACCCCGGCAGCACCTTGCCGTCGTAGAGCTTCATCTTCTGGAGAAGCGACAGGTTGTGCTTCTTCGGGTCCTCGAGGCGCGTCAGCGCGGCCCACATCGCCGCCACTTCGAGCGTGTGCGGCGCGATGTGCTTGCCCTTGATCTTCGTCCCGTTGAAGTCCTTCTCGTAGATCCGGATCTCCTCGGTCAGCTTCGTGATGTAGGGGATGTCGATCTTGATCGTGCGGTCGCGCAAGGCCTCCATGAACTCGTTGTTCAGGAGCTTCTTGTACTCGGCCTCGTTCGTGTGGCCGATGATCACCTCGTCGATGTCGGTCTGCGCGAACTTCTTCGGCTTGATCTTGTGCTCCTGCGTCGCGCCGAGCAGATCGTAGAGGAACGCGACGTCGAGCTTGAGGATCTCGACGAACTCGAGGATGCCGCGGTTCGCGATGTTGAACTCGCCGTCGAAGTTGAACGCGCGCGGATCCGAGTCCGAGCCGTACTCGGCGATCTTGCGGTAGTTGATGTCGCCGGTGAGCTCCGTCGAGTCCTGGTTCTTCTCGTCCTTCGGCTGGAAGGTGCCGACGCCGACGCGGTCCTTCTCGCTGAGGACCAGGCGCTTCACGCGCACGTGCTTCTGCACCATCTTCGCCCAGTCGCCCTCGTACTTCTGCATGAGGGCGTTGAAGATGAAGCGGCTCGCCGGGTCCATGTCCCCGTCGACGCGCACCTTGTACTTCTCGTTCGAGAGGCCGAGCGACTCGATCGCCTTCGCGCGCCACTCCGACGGGATGATGCGGAGCGGCTCCTCGTTCATCGGGCTCGGGAAGCGGTCCACGTCGTTGTTGATCCCGGTGTCCGCCAGGCCCACCCACTCGAACGTGTAGAGGCCACCGTCCGGCGTGCGCGAGTACTGCTCGACGCCGAGCTTCAGCAGGCGCGCGATCGTGCTCTTCGACGACCCCACCGGCCCGTGGAGGAGGATGACGCGCTTCTCCGGCCCGTAGCCCTCGGCCGCCGCCTTGAGGACGTGCACGAGGCGCATGAGCGGGATGTCGAGGCCGAAGATGGCGTTCGCGCCGCCGGCCTGCTCGTCCTTGAAGAAGTTGTACCGAACGAGCTTCTTCTTGTTGTCGATGTACTCCTCGGTCCCGTAGCTGATGATCATGTCGTAGAGGCGCTGGTACGCGTTGCGCGTCACCTGCGGCCTCTCGCGCACGATCGCCAGGTACTCCTCGAAGCCGCCCTCCCAGTGAAGCTCCTTGTAGAGCTTGAAGTCCTGCATCGCGGCGATGCGGTCGGTCATCGTGGACGGGCGGGTCTCGGCCATGTCGTAATCCTCGCCCACCACCATATCACCCGCGCGATCCGCTGGGAGAGGGGGCGTACGTGGCAGGGCAGGGTGTCCCGGCGTCCCGCCGAGCCCCGGGACAGCTTGCCGCTCGAGCTCCCGCGGTAGGGGAAAGCTCGCGAGACGACTGGCTCTCTCGACGAGCGAGACGTACGATCCATTCAACGCTCTCGAGCCCGGGGCACCCTTGCCCATTGCCTGGGCTCAGGCTTTGCACAATGGTCTCGCCGAGGGTTCCCATGCTCCTGCCGGCCCGCATCCTCGCCCTGGTCTTCGCCGCCGCCGCCGTCACGCCGGTCCTCGCCGGCTGCGCGCCCGACGAATACACGAGCGAGCCGACTTTCCCCGCCGGCCCCCCCGTCGGCACCGACTCGACGCCGCGTCAGCTCATGGGCGCCGCCGCGGCCTCCGAGTCCGCGCAGGCCACCGCGCCGCAGGGCATCGCGCAGGGCGGAGCTCCGCCGCAGGCCGTCCCCCCGGGCGAGGTGATGCTCGACGACTCGCCCTCGCAGGACCAGTACGCCGACACCGATCCGTCCGCGCTGACCGACTTCCGCTCCACGCTCGACCCCTACGGCCAGTGGCAGGACGACCCGACCTACGGCACCGTCTGGGTCCCGTCGCAGGACGTCGTCGGCTCCGACTTCACGCCGTACGTGAGCGCCGGCCACTGGACGTACGACGACGAGTACACCTGGGTCAGCGACTACGACTGGGGCTGGGCCCCGTTCCACTACGGTCGCTGGGTCTACGGGAGCTCCTACGGCTGGGGCTGGATCCCCGGGCGGCGCTACGCGGGCGCGTGGGTGAGCTGGCGCTACGGCTACGGCGACTACGCGTACGTCGGGTGGGGCCCCATGGCGCCCACCTGGGGCTGGCGCGGCGGCATCGCGATGGGCTTCGGCTTCGTGCCGCGCACGCCCTACGGCTTCGTGGGCTGCGGGGACCTCTTCCAGACCGGGCTGCGCAGTCGGATGGTCGGCGGCTCGATGGTCGGCACCGTCGCGTCCCACACGCGGCCGTACACGGGCGCGTCGCCCACGGTGAACGGCCGCATCGGGGCGAGCCCTCGGGTCAACGGGCCGCCTCCGCAGATGCTCGGCATCCCGAGCAACGGCATCGCGCACGGCGGGGCGACGAATCGCGGCGTGATGCAGGCGCAGGGCTTCGCGCATCCGAGCACGGCGACGGCGATGGGCGCGCACGCGCCGACGGTGTCGGCGTCGCGAGGAGCGATGAGCGGCAGCGCGATGGCGCGGGGCTACGGAGGCGGCGGCGCCGAGCCGTCGCATTTCGGGGGCAAGCTCGGGTCCGGCTTCAGCGGGAGCTCGCGGAACCTGGGCGCGGGGTACGGCTACCACAGCTCGTCGATGGGCTCGCGTCCGTACTACGGCGCGGCGCCGAGCTCGCGCGGCGGCTTCGGTGGCTACGGCGGCGGGGCCTACGGCGGCGGGGCCTTCCGCGGCGGCTACGGCGGCGGGATGTACGGGGCTCATCCGGGCGCCGCGCCGCAGAGCGGGGGCCACCACTACGAGTCGGACAGCAGCGGCGGCGGCTATCACAGCGGGGGCGGAGGCTTCCATGGCGGCGGCCGCGGCGGTGGCGGCGGGCATGGGGGCGGAGGTCGCCGCTGAGGCTTCGCTGCGCTAGCGTTTCGGGGTGACCTTGGCTCAGGAGGACGTCATGACGCGGGCTTGGACGACGACGCG
Organism: Polyangiaceae bacterium; assembly: GCA_050012715.1. Lineage (GTDB taxonomy): Bacteria > Myxococcota_A > Polyangia > Polyangiales > Polyangiaceae > Palsa-1150. The sequence continues at coordinate 1,754 of JBEKGQ010000206.1, read as the reverse complement.
AACCACCGCTCTCGCTGCCATCGTGTCGGTGGGGCTGATGATGGGCTGCTCGGTCGACGCGGGACCGGAATCGGGCGGGTCCGGCGGCGAGGCGTACGCGGGCGGGTCGAGCACATCGTCGTCGGGCGCCTCGGGCTCCTCGTCGAGCAGCAGCGGCGGCGGATCGACGCCGCCGATGCTGGTCGACGTGGATCCGAACCGGACGATGAACGCGACGCCGGGCAACGGCGTGGGCGTGTTCACGCAGTACACGACCGGCGGGCACTGGGACGTCTGGTGGACGTGCGACACGAACAAGACGGATCTGCCGTGCGCGTTCGATGTCACGGTGACGGTGACGACGGGGTCGATTGCCAACGTGGCAGGGCCGTCGCTCCAGGCCGGCGATAGGCTGAGCCAGTCGACGGCGCAGGCGATCGAGCTCGCGACGACGACGACCTCGAGCATCGACGGGTTCACGTTCGACACGGTGGTCCCGGCGGGGACGACGCCGGTCATCACGCTCGACGCGAAGCTCAGCGGGACGGACATCCCGCAGTACCTGTTCTTCGTGCAGGACGGGGAGATCAACGGCAACTACGCCGGGATGCTCACCGACCCGCTGATGCTCGAGCCGTCGTCGCCGTAAGTGGCGTCGCGGCGGGCGGTCGTCGGCTTCGGGGCGAACCTCGGGGACCGGCTGGGGACGATGCGGGCGGCGCTCGCGGCGCTCGGCGAGCTGGCACCCGTCGAGCGGACGTCGCACGTGTACGCGACGGCGCCGGTGGGGCCGCCGCAGCCGGCGTACCTGAACGCGGCGGCGCTCGTCGCGTGGGAGGGGACGCCGGAGGGGCTGCTGGAGGCGCTGCTGGGGATCGAGGCGAAGCTCGGGCGCGTGAGGAGCGGCGAGCGCTTCGGGCCCCGGGCGATCGATCTCGACGTGCTGTGGATCGAGGGCGTCGTGGTGGAGACGGAGCGGCTGACGGTGCCGCATCCGCGGCTGACGGAGCGGGCCTTCGCGCTCGTGCCGATGCTCGAAGTGGTCCCCGGGGCGCGGGATCCTCGGGGCGGCGGGGAATACGTGGCGCCGCCCGGGGACGTCGTGAGGACCAACGAGCTTCTCTAGAGAGAGGCGCTTTGACGTCGCGTCGGGCTTTGACGTCGTGGCGCGAACTGCTCGGAATAGCGACGTATGGCGCTGTTCGCGCGTCTCGCGCGCGGGGGCCCTAAGGGTAGAGGCGGCAAGGTTCTTCGAGAACGGAGGACGAGCCGTCGCGACACGAGGACGGTCCATCGATCCGACCCATCGGTCCTCTGTCTCGACACACCGTCACGTTCTCGCCTCGAGACGTGACGTTCCGACGTGAGGACGGGCCTTCGAGAAGGGAAAAAGAGCCATCTTCGTCTCGAGGAGGACCGTCCCGAGACCGCGAAGGCCCATCCCGAAGACACATCGGACCGTTGCGAGACGACGAAGGCCGCTCCCGAGATCACGAAGGCTCATCCCGACACCCCAAAGGCTCATCTCGACACGAGAAAGGACGTTCCTCGAAACACCACGACCCATCCCGAGACGATCGCTTCACGACCACGACCCAGGAGACGAAATCCCATGTCCGACATCCTGATCCCCACGCACCGCGCCGTTGCCATCCTCGACCTGCCCCTCAAGGTCCCCGCTCTCATCCTCTACGCCCAGAACATCGTGAAGGCGATGACGGGCAACCCCGCCTTCCCGACGCCCGCGCCCACGCTGGCGGCGCTCACCGCGGCCA
>JBEKGQ010000205.1:0-9832 GCA_050012715.1 Polyangiaceae bacterium | reverse complement strand
ACGTCGCGGATGATCTTGGCCGACACGTCGGCGTTGGACTCGCCGTCGTAGGGCGGCGCGCCCGTCAGCAGCGCGTGGAGGATCGCCCCCATCGACCAGATGTCGGCCCGCGCGTCGACGTCGCGCGTCGAGCGGAGCTGCTCGGGCGACATGAAGCACGGCGTGCCCATCACGGTCGCGGTGCTCGTCAGCCCCGGCGCGGTGTTCGACGCGCCCTCGGCGATCTTCGAGATCCCGAAGTCGAGCACCTTCACGAAGGCGGCGCCGTCGCCGGCCACGGCGAGGAAGAGGTTCGCCGGCTTGAGGTCGCGGTGCACGATGCCGAGCGCGTGGGCGGCGGCGATCGCCTCGCAGGCCTGCACCACGTAGTCGACCACGTCCTCGACCGGCAGGGGTCCGCCCCGCTCGAGCGCCTGCCCGAGATCCTGCCCTTCCAGGTACTCCATGACGATGTACGGGTGGCCGGCGTCGGTCCTTCCCACGTCGAGGACGCGCACGACGTGCTCGTTCTTGATCCGGATGGCCGCCTTCGCTTCGCGCAGGAACCGCGCCGCCGGCTCGCCGGTCGCCGGCAGGTGCGGAAGGAGCATCTTGATGGCGACCCGCTCGTCGAGCTCGAGGTGGCGCGCCGCCACGACCGCGCCCATGCCGCCCATGCCAATCAGCCGTTCAATCCGGTACTTGCCGGCGATGACGTCGCCCTCGCGGGGCATCCCCGGGGGCGTCATGATGCGCGTCGGCTGGACGGGGGAGGAAGGCATGGCGAGAGGCGCCCCTGCTTGGACGTACGACGTCGGCAGAGGCTTCATGAGTTACTCTAGAAAAGTGAACCACGCCCGTACGACGTTCACCATCCTCGCGATCGGGGCGTTCGCGTTGGGCTTTCTCGGCGGGTGCTCGAAGCTCCGGAAGCCCGGGAGGGACGGCGGGGCGCCGGTGGCGACCGTCGATCCGGTGGAGGTCGCGGAGATGGCGAGCGCGGCGCCCAGCGCGGCGCCGGGATACGAGGCTTTCCACAAGGCGTACACGATCCACGACACGGCGTGCTCGGGCGGCGACTTCAGCCAGTGCGTCTCGCTCGGCATCGACTACGAGATGGGCCGGGGGGTCGACAAGGACCCGGTGAAGGCGGCGCCGCTCTACCAGAGCGGCTGCGATCACGGCGTCATGACGGGGTGCGCGAACCTCGGGCAGCTCCTCGACCGCGGCGCGGGGGTGCCGAAGGACGCGGTGAAGGCGGCCGCGCTCTACAAGAGGGCGTGCGACGGCGGCGAGTCGCTCGGCTGCTACGACCTCGGGGTCGACTACAAGAACGGCGAGGGCGTGGCGCAGGACGACGCGCGCGCGGTGAAGCTCTTCACGAAGTCGTGCGACCTCGGGACCGCCGACGGCTGCGCGAACCTCGGCTACATGCGCTCGAAGGGGCGCGGCGGCCCGCAGGACGACGCGGCGGCGAACGACCTCTATCGCAAGGGGTGCGACATGGGGAGCGGCTGGGGATGCCACAACCTCGGGTTCCGCTACGAGAACGGCACGGGGTTCCCGAAGAACGAGCGCGCGGCGCTGCCGCTCTACGAGAAGGCGTGCACGATGGGCATCTCGGGCGCGTGCGACAACGAGGGGCGGCTCTTCGAGCACGGGACGGAGATCCCGCACGACTTCGCCAAGGCGGTGGCGCTCTACGCGAAGGGCTGCGCGCTCAAGGACTCGACCGGGTGCAACAACGTGGGCCACATGTACGAGGCGGGGCACGGCGTCCCGCAGGACGACGCGAAGGCGGCGGAGTACTACCGGCGGGCGTGCGACGCGGGGCTCGCCCTCGGGTGCAGCAACCTCGGGCAGCTGCAGGCAGCGGGGCGGGCGAAGCCCTGAAGGAAGCGCGGGAGGCGCGCTGCCTCGCAGAGAACACGGGTTGGCTCGCACGTAAGCCGCCTTCATTGGCAACGAAGGCGGCTTGGCTCGCACGTAACGCGCCTTCGCGGGCAACGAAGCCGGCTTGGCTCGCACGCAACGCGCCTTCGCTGGCAACGAAGGCGCTTTCCCTGGCAAGGAAGGCGCCTTCCCTCGCAAGGAAAGCGGTTTCCTTCGCAACCAAGGCGTCTTCTCTGCCAGCGAAGGCGGCCTACGTGCGAACCAAGCCGCCTTGGGTCGCAGGGAACACGCCTCTGGCGCGACGCTCAGCGGGTCACGTCGCCGAGACCGACGCCCAGGACGCGCCGGGCGAGCGGTTCCAGCGACGCTGGATCGCCCACGACGTGCAGCGTCGTGTGCACGTGGCGCATCGTCTCCCCCGGGGCGAGCGCGGCGGCGGGCGAGCTGGTCTCGATTTCGTAGAAGCCGCCGAGCGACGGCTTCCCCGGCTCCGTCGGGCCGTCGTTGTAGGCGTTGACGACGTCGCCGCCGTAGGGATCGCGCTGCTCGGCCCACGCGCTGTTCACGTAGCCGTTCGGGGCCTGCGCCGGTTTGTCGTAGTGGACCAGCGTGAGGAGCCGCGCGCTCGGCGTGAAGCTCCCGAGCGCCTCGCGCGCCCGCGCCGGGGGCACCCCGAGCTTGCCGCGCTGCTGCCCGTCGGCGACGAGGCCCATCCAGCCCTCGCGCTCGTGCACGTGCAGCCGCTCGGGCGCGATCTTCCCGAAGTACGCGTCGTTCACGATCGGCCCCGCGCCCGCCGGATCGAAGGGCACGACGATCCGGGCGTCGGCGGCGGGGGCGTACATGCCGAGGATCCAGATGCTCAGCAGCCCCGTCTCGCGCGTCCACGGGCGGGCGCCCGCGTTGGTGATCGCATTGTCGCTCTCGAAGGCGACCCACTTCGTCCCCGGCGGCGGGGCGTCGCCGAAGCGGGCCCGCACGTCGGCCTCGCCGAGGACGCGCACCGTCCGCTCGACCGCGACGTCGAAGGGGACGCCCGACCAGCTCGTGACGCGCATCGTGGTGGCGAAGGTCACGTGCCCGGCGTCGCGCGACGTCACCGTCCACTCGCCCTCCTGCATCGCGTGCGGCGTCTGCCACGAGCCGATGACGAACGGCGCGCCGGGCGGGAAGTAGAGGCCGAACTGCCCGCCCTCGGGCCCGAGCCAGAAGCGATCCTCCCCGCCGTAGTTGTCGAAGGGCGTCCCGGTCTTGCCGGCCTCGAGGAAGGCGCGATGGATGAACCCGAGGCTCGCGCCGTGCGGCTCGACCGCGCTCGTCATCACGCGCCCCTGCCAGCGCGCGCTGACCGCGACGACGCCGCCCCCGGGCGAGGTGAGCACCTCGATGGGCCCGTGGGCGCGCAGGAACGCGAGGTCCGCGTCGATGGTGCCGGCGGTGGCGTGCACGGGCGCCACCGGTGGAGGGACCGTGTCGGCGCAGGCGGCGAGCGCGAGCGCGGCGAGGAGGGGGGCGGAGCGCACGGAGGGCATCCTACCGCGCGCGATGGCGCAATCGGTCGACCGCGACCGCGACGACGATGATGGCCCCGGTCGCGATCTCCTGGACCCAGTTGTGCACCCCGACGAAGGTGCACCCGGTGCGGATGACGGCCATGAGCATGGCGCCGATGATCGACCCGAGGACGGTCCCCTCGCCGCCCGAGAGCGAGGCGCCGCCGATGACGACGGCGGCGATGACCTCGAGCTCGAGGCCCACCGAGTCGGTCGGGTCGCCGACGGTCAGCGTCGAGAACTCGAGCACCCCGGCGAGGCCGGCGAGGGCGCCGGCGATGGCGTAGACGAGGATCTTCGTCCGCGCGACGTCGACCCCGCAGACGCGCGCGGTCGCCTCGCTGCTGCCGACGGCGTAGAGGTGCCGCCCGAAGCGCGTGTAGCGGAGGGCGAGGGCGCCCGCGACGGCGACGACGACCGCCATCCAGACGCCCGGCGGCGCGAGGGGCCAGCCGGCCGACGGGGCGAGGAGCTGATCGAGGCCGCGCGGGTCGCAGTCGATCTTCTGCTCGTCGGCGAGGCCCTTCGCCGCGCCGCGGAGGATGCTCATCGCGCCGAGGGTGACGATGAACGGCGCCATGCGGAGGCGCGCGACCATCGCGCCGCACGCGAGGCCGCTCGCGGTGGCGGCGCCGACGCCGGCGAGGACCGCGACGAGGGGGCCGTGGCCGGCCTTGAGCGTCGCGGCGAGGACGACGGTGGTGAAGGCGACCGCCGAGCCGACGGAGAGATCGATCCCGCCGCTGACGATGATGAGCGTCATCCCGACCGCGGCGATCGCGACGACCGTGGTCTGCCGCGCCATCGTGACGAGGTTCGACGCGCGCATGAAGGTCGACGGCGCGAGCGCCGCGAAGAGCGCCCACGTCGCGGCGAGCGCGATGAGCGGACCGAGCTTCGCCCGGGCGAAGAGCGCTCTCAAAGACCCACCGCTTCCTTCAGCAGGCTCGCCTCGTCCCGCTCCGCGGCGGGGCGCGCGGGGCCGAGCTTGCCCCGGCACATGACCGCGATGCGGTCGGCCATCCCGAGGAGCTCGGGCAGCCAGCTCGACACGAGGAGCACCGCCTTGTCCTTCGCGGCGAGGGCGTCGACGAGGCCGGCGATCTGGGCCTTGCTCCCCACGTCGATCCCGCGCGTCGGCTCGTCGAGGAGGAGCACGTCGACCCCGTGGTGGAGCAGCCGCGCGAGCTGCACCTTCTGCTGGTTGCCGCCGGAGAGCTCCACGACCGGCTGATCGGGGCCGGAGCACTTGATGGCGAGCTCCTCGATCCACCGGGCGGCTTCCGCGCGCGTGCGGGCGGGCAGGCCGAAGCCCGAGGGGCCGAGCCGCGAGAGCGTCAGGTTGTCCGCGACCGACAGGGACGTCGCGAGGCCCTCGCCCTTGCGGTCCTCGCTGGCGAAGCCCATGCCCTGCGCGAGGCGGCGCGACGGCGAGGCGGGGCCGACGACCGCGCCGACCCGGAGCTCGCCGCGGCGCACGCGATCGAGGCCGAAGAGGACGCGCAGGAGCTCCGTGCGGCCGGCGCCGACGAGCCCGGCGATGCCGAGGACCTCGCCGCGACGCAGCTCGAAGCTGGCCTCGAGGGGCAGGTGCGCGCCGGCGAGGTCGCGCGCGGACACGACGACCTCGCCGGGGGTGCGCGGGGTCCTCGGGAAGGCGCTCGCGATGTCGCGGCCGGCCATCATGCGGACGATGGAGTCCATCGGGGTCGTCGCGACGTCGCCCGCACCGACCGTCTTGCCGTCCCGCAGGACCGTGAAGCGCGTGGCGATGCGGGTGACCTCCTCGAGGAAGTGCGACACGTAGAGCACGGTCGTACCCGCCGCCGCGAGGTCGCGGACGAGCGCGAAGAGGCGGTCCACGTCGGTCGCCCCGAGGCTGCTGGTGGGCTCGTCGAGGACGAGGACGCGCAGGGCCCCGCCGGTGACGCTGGCGGTGGCGAGGGCGCGGGCCACCTCGACGAGCTGGCGGTCGGCGACGGAGAGGTCGGCGACGAGGGTGCCCGGGGCGACCGGGCGATCCCCGAAGGCGCGAGCCAGGGCGCCCGCGACGAGGCGCGCCGTGTCGCGAGCGCGGACGACGCCGAAGCGGGTCGGCTCGATGCCGAGGGCGACGTTGGCCGCGACGTCCAGGTGCGGGCAGAGCGCGAGCTCCTGGTGGACCATGGCGAGGCCGCGCACGCGGGCATCGGCCGGGCCGCGCGGCGTCCAGGGCGCGCCGTCGAGGGTGACGTGGCCACCGTCGGGGGTCTCGACGCCGGCGAGGATCTTGAGGAGCGTGCTCTTGCCCGCCCCGTTCTCGCCGAGGACCGCGTGCACTTCGCCGGGGCCCGCCTCCAGCTCGACGCCGCCGAGCGCGACGGTCGAGCCGAACGACTTGCGGAGACCTCGGAGAACGACGCGCGGGGCGCTCACCGCCCGGTGATATCCCGCCTTCCGCGCGCCGGCCAACGAACGCGAGAGCGGTGTAGTCTAGGACGCGGCGGGGATGACACGGGACGAGCTCAAGTTCCGGGCGGCGCTCTCGCGCTTCGCGGTCGGCCTGATCGCGCTCGCGCTCCTGCCCACCTTCTACCCGAAGACGCGCGCGCACGTCTGGATCTGGTTCGTCTACCTCGCGGTCGCGGCGGTCGAGCAGGTGCTCATCCGCCGGCACATCGGCGAGCGCGTGCGCCCCGTGGTGTCGGGCTTCGTCGACCTGGCGGTGCTCACCTACACCGTCCACGGCCTCGGCAGCGTCGTCACGCCGATGACGTCGCTGTACCTCTTCGCTGGCGTGGCCAACGCGCTCGTCAACAACCGCCGCGAGGGGTGGACCCTCGGCGTCGCGGGGCCCATCGCGTACAACGCGGTGGTCTGGGCGGAGCACTTCGGGTGGCTGCCCTTCGCGCCGGACGCGCCGGACGTCGCCGCGCTCGGGCCTCCGCCTCTGGCGCAGACGCTCATGGCGTCGATCTTCATCACCGTGTTCGTGCCGGCGTCGACCGCGATCGTCGCCGCCCTCGTCCGCTCCGTGCAGCGCCACGAGGCGGACCTCCTCGTCGCCAACGAGCGCCTCGAGCAGCTCAGCCAGCTCGATCCGCTGACCAACCTGTACAACCGCCGGCACCTCTTCGCGCGCATCGAGGCCGAGCTGGCGCGCGTCCGGCGCGGCAAGCCCCTGGCGATGCTCATGCTGGACCTCGACAGCTTCAAGAACGTCAACGACACGCAGGGTCACCTGCGGGGGGACATGCTGCTCAAGGAGATCGCCGCCGCGCTGTCGGCGACGACGCGGACGACGGACGTCGCCGGGCGCTACGGCGGCGACGAGTTCGCGGTCATCCTGCCCGACACGGAGCTGGCGCAGGCGCTGGCGGTCGCCGAGCGGGTGACGAAGAGCATCCGCGACGTGGCGACGAAGTTCGACCCGGCGCGCCCGGTCACCGCGAGCGTCGGCATCGCCGTGGCCGGCCCGGACGACACCGTCGCGGCGCTGCTGAGGCGCGCCGACGAGAACGCCTACCGCGCCAAGCGCGAAGGCGGCGACCGCGTGGTGGCATGAAGGAGGATTGGCCGCGGAGGCGCGGGCTTACTCGCCGAGCCAGGCCTTGAGGTCGGGCTTCACGAGCGCCTGTACTTCCGGCGTGTCGAGGTTGTCCTTCGTGACGAGCGTCGACCCGGTGTCGATGCGCTTCTCGACGCCCTCGCCGTGGATGTGGGCCACGATGTTCTTCACCGCGAGGTAGCCCATCTCGAAGGGGCGCTGCACGACGAGGCCGTCGATTTCGCCCGAGCGCACCGCCGAGACGAGCTTCTCCGAGGCGTCGAAGCCGACGAGGTGCGTCTTGCCGGCGAGGCCGGCCTTGCGGAGCGCGAGGAGCATGCCGAACGTCGTCGACTCGTTCGGCGCGAAGACGCCCTGCACGCCGCCCGCGTCGGCGGAGAGCGACGCGAGCAGGTTCTCGCTCGCCTTCTCCGCCGTCTCCGTGGTGGCGCCGCCGTACTGCGAGTCGCTCGCGAGCTTCACCTCGGGGTGCCCCTTGATCGAGGCCACGAAGCCCTTCTCGCGGTTCGCCGTGCTCGCGGAGCCCTCCTGGTACCGGAGCAGGACGACGTTGCCCTTGCCCACCTTGGCCGCGAGCGCGTCGCCCGCGGTCTTGCCCGCCGCCTCGTTGTCGGTCGCGACGAAGCTCACGTAGTTGCCGCCCGCGAGGTCCGAGTCGAACACCACGACCGGGACCTTCGCGTCGGTCGCCGCCTTGACGCTCCCGACGAGCCCCTTGTCGCTCAACGGCGCGAGCACGATGCCCCCCACGCCCTGCGCCACGAACGACTGCACCACGTCGATCTGCGCCTTCAGATCGTCCTCCCGCAGCGGCCCCTTCCACACCACGTCGACCCCGAGCTCGCGCCCCGCCTTCACCGCGCCGGCGTGCACGCTCTTCCAGAACTCGTGCGTCGTCCCCTTGGGCACCACCGCGATCGTGAGCCGCGCCGGCGCGTCGCTCGTCGGGCTGCTCTTCTTGCACCCCGCCCCCACCACCAGTGCCCCCACGAGCACCCACAGAGCCGGGAGCGTCAGCGACCGGTTCGCCCCCCTCCTCCCCGATCTTGCCCGGGCCGTCATCGGCGCCACCCTCTTCGCTCCTCGTCACCCACGCATCATCTCCCGGTAGGCGAGCTGGTCGTCGTGCATCCGGAGGAACACCGCGTGCTTCGCGGCGTGGTACCGCGCGACGTCTCCCTTCGCCGGCTCGATGGTGCGGCCCGCGCGCGACATCGCGGCCATCGCCTCGACGATGCTCGCGCGATCCCCGCTCCCGACGGCGCCGAGGATCGCGGCCCCGAGCAGCACCGCCTCCGGCTCGGCGGGCAGGACGACGCGGCAACCGGTCGCGTCGGCGTGCTCGCGCAGGAACACCTCGTTCTTCGTCCCCCCGCCGCACGCGAGGATGGTGTCGAGCGGGTACCCGTGCGCCCGCAGCACGTCGACGATGTGACGCGTGCCGTGGGCGACCGCCTGGACGGTGGCGAGGTAGAGCAGCGCGAGCGAGTCGACCGAGTCGGTGAGCTTGAGCCCGGAGACCATGCCGCGAAGCGCGGGATCCGCGCGCGGCGAGCGGTTGCCGTGGTGATCGGGCAGGACGTGGAGCTCGCGGGCGAGCGCCGCCGGGAACGGCGCGCCCTTCGCGAGGACGTCGAGGCGCTCGTTGAGGAGCGCGTAGACCGTGGTGCCCTGCGCCCGTGCGTCCGCGTCGAGCTCGGCCCCGCGGGCGTGGGAGAAGACGACGTGATCGACGAGCGCGCCGGTCGCGGACTGCCCGCCCTCGGCGAGCCACATCCCGGGGACCATCGCCGAGTAGTACGGGCCCCACACGCCGGGGACGAAGCGGGGCTCGCGCGCGACCGCCATGTGGCAGCTCGACGTCCCGCCGATGAGCGCGAGGCGCGAGGCGAGCGCGTCCGCCGTGGCCGGGGCGCCCTCGAGGGCGGCCCCGAGCATCCCGAGGCCGCCGGCGTGCGCGTCGATGATGGCCACCGCGACCGGAGTGCCCTCGGCGAGGCCGAGCTCGCGCGCGCTGCGGTTCGTGAGGACGCCGGCGCGCTCGCCCATCGGCCGCACGTCCTTCCCGATGCGGGCGAAGCCGTCGGCCGCGAGATCGCCGAGGCCGATCGACTCGAAGAAGTCCCGCTGCCAGCCGCGCCCGTCGTGGCCGAGGTACGTCCACTTGCACACCGTCGTGCAGAGCGAGCGCACGTCGACCCCGGTCGCGCGATAGACGAGGAAGTCCGGCAGATCGAGGAAGCGCGCGGCCCGGCGCCACGACCCGGGGAGGTGCTCCTTCAGCCAGAGGAGCTTCGGCGTCTGCATCTCGGGCGAGACGACGCCGCCGACGTACCGGAGGACCTCGTGCTTCGTCTCGTTGATGCGCGCGGCGAGCGCGGTCGCGCGGTGGTCCATCCAGACGACGACGTTCCAGGTGTCGTCCCCGGTGGGGCTGACCGTCACCGGGCGATCGTGCGCGTCGAGCGCGACCAGCGAGCACGTCGCGTCGAAGCCGACGCCGGCGATGCTCTCGGCGGCGGCCTTCGCCTGCTCGAGCGCGCCGCGCACCGCGACGCCGCAGGCGGCCCAGATGTCGTCGCTGGACTGCTCGACGAAGTCCTCCTCCGGGCGCTCGGTGCGGATGGGGTGGGTGCCCATGCCGCGCATCGTCCCGCGCGCGTCGAAGACCGCGGCGCGCACGCTGCCGGTGCCGACGTCGACGCCGAGGTAGAGCCGCTCGTCGCCCATTCAGACCGCCCCCGAGGAGTCGCGCAGCGAGGCGGCCTCGCCGCTCATCCCGGCCGCGGAGTAGAGCTTCGCGAGGAGCGCCAGGCACGCGCCGACCGCCTTCGGGTCCTGCCCCTCGCGCGCGCGCGCG
>JBEKGQ010000204.1:0-9863 GCA_050012715.1 Polyangiaceae bacterium | reverse complement strand
AGCGAGACGACCGCGAGGCGATAGTAGAGGTCCTCGCGGAAGGAGCCGTCGTTCACGCAGCGGGCGAGGGGGCGGTTCGTCGCGGCGACGATGCGGACGTCGACCGGACGAGCCGCGCTGCTGCCGACGCGGCGCACCGAGCGCGACTCGATGGCGCGGAGGAGCTTCGGCTGCAGAGGGAGCGGCATCTCGCCGATCTCGTCGAGGAAGAGCGTGCCGCCGTGGGCCTCCTCGAAGACGCCCTTGCGGTCCGACGTGGCGCCGGTGAAGGCGCCGCGGACGTGGCCGAAGAGCTCACTCTCGATGAGGTTCTCGGGGATGGCCCCGCAGTCGACCGCGACGAAGGGCCCGGCGGCGCGCGTCGAGGCGGCGTGGAGCGAGCGCGCGAGGACGTCCTTGCCGGTCCCCGTCTCGCCCTCGACGAGCACGGTGGCGTCGGTCGCCGCGACGCGCTCGAGGACGGCGTAGAGGCGACGCATCTCGAGGCTCGCGCCGACGAGCTCCCCGAAGGACGAGCGCCCGCTCAGCTCCACGAACGCCGGCTCCTCGCCGACGTCGACGCGGAACGCCGACGACCCGACGCGCACGATGGCCCCCGGGGGCACGTCGCCGTCGCGCAGGCGCACCCCTTCGACCCAGGTGCCGTTGGTGCTGCCGAGGTCGCGCACGACGAGGGCGTCGCCGCGCTGCACGAGCTCGCAGTGGACGCGCGAGACGGTGGGATCGGCGAGGGTGAGATCGTTGCCCGGCGCCGCCCCGATGCGCGCCCCGCCGCCGGTGACGGAGACGCGCGCCCCGCGGCTCGGCCCATCGACGACCACGAGCTCGAGGGACCACACGCGAAGCGACGGCTTCGCGGCGATGCGGGAGGTCTTGTCGTCGGGGTACGGGTCGCTCATCGCTACTGGTTGGCCGGAGGATAAGGGTTGGGCGGGGGAAGGTGATGCTTCGCAGGACGCGACGAGCGCGCGCTAGCGGTCGGGGTCAGGGTCGGGGTCGGGGTCGGGGTCGAGGCTCCGGTCGCGGTCGCGGTCGCGGACTCGGTCGCGGTCGCAGACTCGGTCGCGGTCGCAGTCGCAGTCGCAGTCGCGGTCGCGGTCGCAGTCGCGGTCGCGGATCGAGCGAGCGCCGCTGCCCCCGCCCCCGCGACGACGACGACCCCGGAGACGGCGAGCGCAAGTCCGACACGTGACGTCCGGCGAGGCCTCGGCATCGCCGCCGTCGTCCCCGCGCCTGCGCCTGCGTCCGCGCTCGCGCCCGCGTCCGCGGTCCGCGCCTCCCGAAGCGCCCGCCGCCTCTCCTCCAGCGGCCCCGCGAGCGTCTCCCGCAGGAACCGCCCCACCTCGGGCCCGCTCGCCACGAGCCCCTGCGGCATCGCCGCCAGCTCCAGCGCTTGCCCCATCGCCTCCGTCGTCGCGAATCGCTCCCCGGGATCCCGCGCGAGCGCCCGCCCCACGCTCTCGTCGAGCACCGCCAGCTCCGCCGAACCCTCCGACACCGCCGGCACGACCCCGGAGAGCACGCGCTCCAGCGTCTCCGCGTCGCTCTGCCCCCTGAAGAGCCGCTTCCCCGCGAGCGCCTCCCACAGGACGACGCCGAGCGCCCACACGTCGACGCGGCGGTCGACCGCCTCGCCGCGCACGTACTCGGGCGCCATGTAGCCGACCTTGCCCTTGAGCGTCTCGCGCGACGTGCCCGCGTCGCTCGCCTCGACGCACTTCGCGATGCCGAAGTCGGTCACGCGCGCCACGCCGTCGACCCCGACGAGCACGTTCTGCGGCGACACGTCGCGGTGCACGAGGCCGAGCGGGTGGCCGGCGTCGTCGGTCAGCTCGTGGGCGGCGTGGAGGCCGGCGCACGCGTCGAGGACGATGCGGAGCGCGATCCCCGGCGGGAGCACCTTGCCTTCGCGCGCGCAGGTCCGCACGAGGTCGCCGAGCGAGGCGCCCTCGATGTAGTCCATGACGAGCTGCACGTTGTCGCCGACGACCTCCACGTCGCGCACGTCGACGACGTTCGCGTGGTGAATCCCGGCCGCGAGGTGCGCCTCGCGGAGGAGCGCGTCGCGGAACGTCGGGTCCTCGAGCAGGTGCGGGTGCGGGCGCTTGATGGCCACGAGCTGCCGGAACCCGAGGGCCCCCTCGAGGGAGCCGAGGAACACGGTGGCCATCCCCCCGGAGGCAATCTTGAGGAGCGGCTCGTGGCGGTGGCGGAGAGCTTGCGACGTGGGGTGGGGAGTCTACGAAGTCTAGAAGCGCGCGTCGAACGAGAGGCGGGACGCGCCGACGGATAGCGACGCGCTGTGCCATCGGGTGAGGAGGGCGGTGACGAGCGTCGCCCCGGCGAGGGCCCCGGTGACGCCGAGGAGGACGTTGGTGCGGAGCTGGGCGCCGCGGCCTTCGGAGGCGAGGGAGGAGCAGGAAGCCGGCGGGGAGGGCGAGGAGGAGAGGCAGGGGGCGAAGGAGGAGTGCTTGCTCGCGGTGTCGATGGCGAAGCCGGTCGCGAACGCGCCGGCGACGACGGTGGCGGCGAGGGAGGCTTCGAAGAAGAGAGGGGAGAGGCCGGAGGTCGGGGTCGGGGTCGGGGTCGGGGTCGAGGTCGAGGTCGGGGTCGGGATCGGGGTCAGGGTCGAGGTCGGGATCGGGGTCGAGGTCGGGGTCGGGGTCGGGGTCGGGGTCGAGGTCGGGGTCGGGGTCGGGATCGGAGTCGCGCTCGCCGCCCCGATGACGACGGTCTCGTCCGGCGCGACGGTGACGGTGCGCTGGACGACCGCCGTGGTGGCCTCGAGCGTGACGCTGTGCGACCCGACGCGGACGACGATGGGCTCGCCGGTGACGGCGGCAGCGCCGTCGATGGCGGCGAGGCACGGGGGGGACGGGCACTCGAGGCGGATGCGCCCGACGCGGTGGGCGAACTTCTTCTCCGCGGTGAGCATCGTCGTGAGCAGCGCGTTGGTGCGGGCCTCGCCGCGGGCGCGCTCGAGGAGCACGGTGCCGAAGACCGGGTCGTCGCCGAGGACGGTCGCGTCGATGGCGGCCTGCAGGGCGACCGGGTTCGGCGCGAGCGCGTCGGCGGCGGCGTACTCGCGGGCGGCGGTCGCGTAGTCGCTGCGGCGGAAGGCGGCCGTGCCGCGCGCGTAGGCGTCGTGCGCGTCGGCGGCGGGCGGGACCTGCGCCGTCGCGGGTCGGCTCCACGCCAGGCTCGCCGCGGAGGCGAGGGCGACGAGCGCGACGGGAGCGAGGCGCATGGCGCCCTTATATCGTAGGCTCTCGGCCCCATGCGAGACGGGCTGCTCGCGTTCCTCGGTGTTTCGGCTTGCGTCTCGGCCGCCGCCGCAGGCTGCTCGTACGACTGGACGCCGGCCGGCGCGGCCTCCGATGGCGGCGGGCTCGACGCGGCCGACGCGGGCATCATCGATGCGGCGAGGGACGCCACGGCGGACATCGCGCCGAGCGCGGAGGCCGCGATGGACGCGCCGACCGCCATGGACGCCGCCGACGTCGTCGAGGCCGCGACGCTCCCCGCGTGCACCGCCTCCCAGGAGATGACCGTCGCGCAGGACCGCGCCGCGGCTCTCGTTTGCACCGGCGTCACCCCGAGCCCGTGCCAGACGAAGGTCACCGACGAGTGCGGCTGCCCGGTGTACGTGGCCACGAACAACCAGGCCGAGGCGACCTACGTGAGCGCCGTCAAGCAGCTCCAGATGACCTGTATCCCCTCGTGCCCCGGCTGCGGCACGGCGCCCTCGCCGGGCGTCTGCATCATCAGCGACGCCGGGGGCGGCGCCCTCTCCTGCTACCAGTGACCGAGTGCCGGGCCCCCTTTGCCAGGAGCCGCGCGGCGAGGTAATCCGCTCTCATCGTGAGCGAAACAGACCTCGACCGGAAGGCCAACGGCAACGGCGTTCATACCGAGTCCACGCGCGGCGCGCTCGCGTCGGGCGCGAGCGAGGAGGCTCGGCGCGCGGTCACGAGGGCCCGCGCCGCGCAGCAGCGCTGGAAGCTCGAGCCGCTCGCCACGCGCGTGGCCGCGCTGACGAAGGCCGCGAAGTCGATGCTGCGGCGGCGCGCGGAGGTCATCGCGCTCGCGGCGGACGAGATGGGGAAGGTCGAGGCGGAGGGCATCTTCAACGAGGCGCTCGGGCCGCTCGACACGGTGAAGGGCTGGGCCAGCGTCGTCGAGGAGGCCACCGCGCGCCGCCGCGTCCGTCTGAACCCCATCAGCTTTCCCCGCAAGCAGGCCTACGTCGACTACGTGCCGCGCGGCGTCGTCGGCGTCATCGCGCCCTGGAACTACCCGGTGGCGGGGCTCTACCGCGCCACCCTCCCGGCGCTCCTCACCGGCAACGCCATCGTCGTGAAGCCCTCGGAGTACACGCCGCGCACGAGCGCGTGGCTCGTCGAGCGGCTCGCCGAGGAGCTTCCCGACGGCCTCGCCCAGGTCCTCCACGGCGACGGCCGCGCCGGCGCCGCGCTGGTCGACGCGGGCATCGACGCGTGCGTCTTCACCGGGTCCTGCGAGACGGGGCGCAAGGTGCGCGTGGCGTGCGCCGAGCGGGGCATTCCGGCGAGCGTCGAGATGGGCGGCAAGGACGCGGCGATCGTGCTCGCGGATTGCGATCTGCCGCGCACCGTCGCCGGCATCACGCACTGGTCGCTGTCGAACGCGGGGCAGGCCTGCGGCGCGGTGGAGATCGCCTACGTCGACGAGCGCATCGCCGACGCCTTCGTCGACGCCATGCGCAGCGCGTGGACGCGGCTCCGCGTCGGCGGCCGTCGCGGCGACGTCGCGCCGCTCGCGAACCGCCGGCAATTCGACGTGGTCGTCGCGCAGGTCGACGACGCGCGCGCCAAGGGAGCGGTCGTCGTGTGCGGCGGGGCGCCGACCGGCGAGGGCCTCGGCTACGCGCCGACGTTGCTCGACCGGTGCGACGACCGGATGAAGGTCGTGCGCGACGAGACCTTCGGGCCCGTGCTCGCGGTCGTCCGCGTGCCGGGCGCCGCCGAGGCGATCCGCCGGGTGAACGCCTCCCGGTACGGGCTCGGTGCGTCCATCTGGACGGGCGACGTCGACCGCGCCGAGCGCCTCGCCGAGCGGCTCGAGGTGGGCATCGTGAACGTGAACAACCACGCCTTCTCGGGCGCCATCCCGGCCCTGCCGTGGAGCGGGACGCGGGACACCGGCACCGGCATCGCCAACGGGCCCGAGGCGCTCGGCACCTTCGTCCGCCCGCGCGCCACCCTCGTCGACCGCTCGACGGGGCCGGAGCTCTTCTGGATGCCCTACGACGACGCGCTGCTCGAGCTCGGCGACATCCTGGCCGACGCGCAGCTCCTGCGCCTCGACCGCGTGTGGCGGCTGCCGCTGCTGATGCGCCGCCGCATCCAGAAGATCCGCGCCTTCTTCCGCTGACGGTCAGCCGATTCGCTCGGCGATGCGTCCCGCGGCGCGCGTCGCCTGCGACATGATCGTGAGCTGAGGGTTCACCCCCAGGGGGCCGCGCACGGCGCTGCCGTCGGCGATGAAGAGGCCGGGCACGTCCCACGCCGCGTGGTCGGTGTCGATGACGCTCGTCTTCGGGTCGCGGCCCATGCGGCACGTGCCGAGCGGGTGGTAGCTCGTCCACACGAAGTCGCCGGGGCCGAGCTTCTCGCGGCGGAAGGCCTCCAGATCGCGCCGCCCTTCGAGCGGGGGATGCCCGACGACGAACGGGTAGAGCTTGCGGGCGCCCGCCGCGAGCGCCAGCTCGCTCGCGTGCACCATCGCGTCGTGCATGCGCCGCACGTCCTCCGGGCCGAGGTTGTACGTGACCGCGGGCAGGCCGCCGACGTCGCGCCACACGCGCCCGTTCGCGCTCTGGTCGCGCACGAGCAACCCGAAGGACGCCATGTGCTCGATCTGGTCGAGCGCGGCCATGAGCGCCTGCCCGGCGAGCGGGAAGATGACGCCCATGACGTTGTAGTCCGGCTGCGCGCAGAGCATCAGGATGCCGTCGCGCAGGAACTCCTGCGAGCCGTACCCCTGCGGGATGTGGCTCGGGCCGTTCATCGGCTCCTCGGCGACGGCGGCGTAGCCCGTGCTCGGGTGCATCGAGAGGTTCCGCCCGACCTGCCCGCTCGAGTTCGCGAGCCCCTGCTTGAGGAGCAAGAGCGGCGTCGGGACCGCCCCGCCGGCGAGCACCACGGCGCGGGCGCGGACGCGGATCGTCTTGCCGCTGCTCGTCACCGCCTCCACGCCGGAGGCGCGCTTTCCGTCCTCGCGCAGCACCGTCTCGACGCGCGCGCCGGTCAGCAGGAGCGCGCCCTTGCCGAGCGCCGCCGGCAGGTAGGACAGGTTCGTCCCCAGGCGCGCGTCGGTGCGGCAGCCGAGGTCGCAGAAGCCCTTGCCGTCGCAGCCGGGGGCGTTGCGCGGCACCGCCGCGTGCTTCCAGCCGAGGGCGTCGCAGCCGCGCGCGATGAAGTCCGCGATCGGGCCGATGACCTTGCGCGGCGACGGCTCCACCTGGAGAAACCGCTCGACCCGCTCGTAGTGCGGCGCCATCGCCGCCTCGGAGAGGGCGTCCGTCCCGAGCTCCTCGCACCAGCGCTCGTGGACCCAGGAGGGCGACCGGAAGCTCGTGCCGCCGTTGATGGCCGTCGACCCCCCGACGAGGCGGCCCATGAAGACGGGCATCGGCGCGTTCCCGACCGAGACCGTCGCCCGGTAGAAGCGGCGGTGCGCGGAGATGGCGCGCCCGTCGAAGGCGTCCCGCCGGTAGTGCTCGCCCTCCTCGAGGAACACGACGGCGTAGCCGCGCTCGACGAGCTCGCGTCCGACGACGCCCCCGCCCGCGCCCGTCCCGACGACGACGACGTCGCACTCGACGTCGCCTTCCGTCCACGCGTCCGCCCGGTGCACCTGCTCGAGCCAGCGCGGCTGCTCGAGCGAGGTGACGACGTTGAGCTTGCCGCCCATGCGGTCATAGACGTCGTCGCGATCGAAGTGCACGAACTTGTAGATGAGCCCGAGGAGGTTGAGCGGCGCCTTGAGGACCGGGTCGGTCTGCCAGCGGGCGACGAGCTCCTCCTGCTTGCGCGCGCTGAGCCCGTGGAAAGGGCGGCCGGTGTAGGCGACGGCGGCCGCGTCGAGCGCCCGGAGCGCCATGCGCCACGGCCGGACCGCCGCCGGGTGAAAGTCGCGGACGGCGTCCTGCGAGCGGATGAAGGTGGTCTCGTCGGCGGCGGGGATGGTCGCGGAGCCGGGGATGATGGCCTCGGCCAGGGCGAGGCCCGAGCGGTACTCCTTGGCGGTCAGCTCCCCCGGCAACGACACTGCGGCGGCCATGTGGCGGACTCCAACTAGAGAAGAAAGGCCCGGCTGTCGAGCCGAGGCGCACGGCCCCCGTTGGATGCCGGGTCCGTCCTTCCGGGCGCGACCTTTCCGTGGCGGCCGGATGGGACCGCGGCCCACCGTGCATCCCACGTGCAATTTTGCGGGTAGAGGGCGGAAAAGCGCGTCCATCTGCACGGTTCCGGTCGTCCTTTGCCCAGGGCGATCTAGAGTTCCGCCGCTCGCATGCGGTGTGCGGTCATCGTCGCTCCCTGGGATCCGCGGTCGTCGGATGCCGGGACTTGGTCGGAGGCGGTCGCGTGGCTCGGCGCCGCGCTCGGCCGGCTCGGGTTCGTCGTGTCGGTGGTCGACGGCGGGGACGACCTCGGCGGGCAGCTCGCGCGCGCCCTCGCGGACGTCTCGGCGGACGACGACGTGCTGGTCCACGTCAGCGGTCACCTCGCGCGGCGCGGCGTCTTGCGCCTGGCCGACGGGCGATGGCTCCCCCTGCGGGCGCTCAGTGAAACGCTGGCCGCGTCGCACCGCCCTGGTGCGCCCGCGAACATCTCGCTCTTCACGGAGCTGGTGCACGAGGACGACGCGGACGACGCGCTCGTCGCCGCCGATCACGTCGCCTCCACGGTGGCGGCCCTCGGCGCGCGCGAGCGGGGCTACGGCGTCATCGCCGCGGTTCGTCCCGCCACCGCCCCCATCGAGGGGCTCGCGTTCACGAAGCTCGTGCTCTACGTGGCCGAGGCGGCCCGTCGCGGCGAGGCGCAGCTCTCGGCGGTGTACGACCGCGTCGTCGCGATGCCCGAGAGCCTCTCCGCGGCGCAGAGCTTCACCTGCGTGCGCGGCCGCGCGGAGCTCGACCTCGCGCCCCCGCCGCCGCCCCCCGCGGAGCTCGACGCGCTCATCGGCGCGGCGACGAACGCGCAGGAGTGGTCGCGGGCCGCCGAGCTCCGTCGCGAGCGGCTGGCGACGATGACGTCGCCGCGCGAGCGCGTGCGCGAGCTCGTGGCGATCGCGCGCATCCGCCAGGCCGAGCTCGACGACGCCGACGGGGCGATCGACGCCCTGGAGCAGGCGCGCGCCATCGAGCCGCGACGTCTGCCGGTGCTGCAGGCGCTCCGTCGAGGGTACGAGACGCAGGGGCGCTGGGCGAGCGCCATCGAGGTGACCGGCGCGCTGGCCGATCTGGCTCCGATGCCTGCCGACCGCGCCGCGCTGAGGTACGCGCAGGCCCGGATGACGCTCGAGCACCTGCAGGACGAGGAGCGGGCGCTCGTGTGGCTGGAGCAGGCGCTCGAGGACGACCCCGGTCACGCCGAGGCGCGAGCCGCGCTGACCCACGTCCGCTCGTCGCTCACGCCGCCCGAGCCGATGCCGGTCCCCGCGGACGAAGAAGTGGCCGCCGAGCCGCTGCTCGGCCCCCCCGAGGACGAGTCGGACGAGCTCGACCCGCGCCCGTACGCCCGCGCCTTCGCCGCCTACCGGCGCGAGGGCCGCGCCGACGCGGCGTTCCTCGCCGCGCTGTCGCTGGAGGAGATCGGCGCCGCCGACGTCGATCAGCAGCTCCTCCTCGACCAGTTCCGCTCCGTCGCCCCCATCCGGGCACGCGGCACGCTCGACGCCGAGGCGTGGAGCCTGCTGCGCCCCGCCGGGTCGGACGACGTCATCACGGATCTCTTCGGCGCCGTCGCGCGCGCCGGGGTCCTCGCGCGCATGGAGCAGCTCGTCGCGCGAGGACGGCTCGTGGCGCTCGATCCGGCGACGCGCCTCGACGAGTCGAGCACGGCGTCCGTCGTCCGCACCTTCCAGTGGGCGGCGCGGGTGCTCGGCGTGCCGCGGCCGGACCTCTACGTGGTCGACGAGGTGCCGGGCGAGATCGCGGCCGTCCGCCAGCACGAGCCGACGACGGCGGTGGGGCCCTCCATCGTCAGCGGGCGGTCGGCGAAGGACCTCGCGTTCCTCGCCGGTCGGCACCTCACGTACTACCTCGCCGAGCACCAGGTGCTCGTGTACTTCCCGACGCGCGAGGAGCTCACTCGCTTGCTGCTCGCGTCGGTGCAGCTCACGAAGCCGGGGCTCCCCGCCACCGGCGAGGGCGGCCGCGCGGTCGCGGCGCTGGCGGCAAGGCTCGACCGGCTCATCTCGGACGAGGAGCGGGCGGCGGTCTTCCACGCCGTGAACCGGCTCGAGGCGCGCGGCGGCAAGTTCAGCCTGGGGGCGTTCACGCGGAACGCCGAGTGGATGGCGGCGCGCGCGGGCCTGCTCCTGTGTGGCGACCTGGCGACGGCGATGGCGGTCGTGACGACGGAGACGCGCGACATCGCCGGGTTGACGCTCGACGCGAAGCGGCGGGACCTCGTGGCGTTCTGCGCCTCGGACGAGCACGCCGCGCTGCGGTCGCGCTTCGCGGTGACGGCGCCGGAGAGCCTGCGCCCGCCGCCCCCGCCCGCGTATCAGGTGCGCAGCAGCGCGTAGACGAGCGCCGCGACGACCGCCGCGGCCGCGAGCAGCACGTAGGTGAGGCGGGAGGACGCGGGAGCGGC
>JBEKGQ010000203.1:0-9869 GCA_050012715.1 Polyangiaceae bacterium | reverse complement strand
CGAAGGTCCCACCTTCGTCGATGCTCCCGAGCGACTCGATCCGACCGTCGGCCGGGCTGACGATGGCACGCGGATGGGGGTCGACGGCGCGGGACCCGTCCCGGAGGCGGCGCGTGAAGAACGCGTCGAAGCTCGACCATCCCCCGTTCTCGACGCATTCGTCGAGAGCCACGTCGTACACGTGGGAGTACACCCCCACCACGGCGCGCCCGACCGAGGGCGACCAGCGGTGGTCGGCGAGCTGTCCGAGGACGCGGCCGATGCGCGCGCGCGGAAGCACACGAAGGATCTGGGCGGTGGCGTAGGTGACGGCGCTCATGGGTCGGGTATCGCCCGCCCAGACGACGAGCGCGGGAGCTACCCCGAGCTCAACGTCGGCGCGGCAGCTCGAGACGATTGGATCGCCCTCAGAACATGCTACCTGCCCCGCTCGGAGCGGGTCAATCTCGGGTCCTTCTGCGGCTTTCCATGGCGATCCCCGCTTGCACGCTGCGTCATTCGCGGTCGAAGGGGGGCTCACCCGCCCTTCGCGCCGCGTCGCAGAGGGCCTTCTTCCCCGGATCAGACGGAGCAGAGGCGGGATCGATGGACTCACAGGCCGCCTCGTCGTCGAAGGGATCCGATGCCACCGCCTCGATGAAAGAAGACGCCGCGGTCGGCTCGTCCCCCCCGATGCGTGCCCACCTCCCTCGCACCGCCCACCAGGGGCCGTACGACGAGAGCACCTGCTTCGGGTCGGACAAGAGGGGTTCCCCTTCTGCCCGGCGCCCCGCCGCCTCGAGGGCGCGGGCACGCAGCCATCGCACGCTGGGATCCCCCATCGCGCGCTCCCATGCGTCCGGAGCGACCGGCGACCCCGCGAGCGCGATGCGGTCGAGCTCGGCCACCGCCTCCTTCGGGTGCGCGCGGGCGAGCAGCAGCTCCGCGAGCCGCGTCCGATCCCGGAGGTCGCGGAGCTTCTCCGTGTCGGCCTTCTCGCCGCCCAGGCCGAAGAGCGCAGGGATGGGCTCGCGGGGTTTCGCCCCGACGAAGGCGCGCCACTTGACGTCCCATGCCTTGAGGTCCGAGCCGCTCGCGGCCTGCAGCGCGGCGTCCGGCTCCTGACCCTCGCGGAGCTCGTGGAAGAGCTTCGGTAGCGCGTCGTCGCCGCCTTCGCCGGCGTAGAACCGCACGAAGCTCGTCACCTCCGCGAACGCGACCATCGCCGCGTCCGCGCTCGGGAGCATCGCGATGCTCGGCCCCAGCTTGTCGAGTGGCAAGCCCAGGTTCAGCTCGAGGCCCCGCTGGACGACCGCGTCGGGCGAGGGCCGGTCGTCGAACGGGCCTGGATCGCGCCAGCGAACCTCCTCCCGCTTCGCCACCCCCTCCTGCAGCCAGAGCGGCGCCTCGTCGCGCGTGGCGCGAGTGACCGCGAGGTGGGTCAGCTCGTGGGTAACGGTGTCTCGCCACGCGTACCCGTGGTGGCTCGCGCGCGGGCTGAGCAGCGTGACGCGTCCCCACTTGGCCACCGCGACCGTCCCCGTCGTCTGCGCGCTCTTGTAGGGGAGGCCCGTCATCGCCGAGAGCGACAGCAGATCGCGCACGACGACGATCCGCGTCGGCACGGGCCAATCGACGCGGAGGTCCCGCGTGATGGCCTGGCGTGCCGCGGCGACGGTGTCGAAGAGCAGCGGGGCGAGCGCGCGATCGTGCTCGTCCTGCCACCGCACCTCGATCCCTCGCGCCTCGTCCTTGTCCACCGCCAGCGCGGCCGTCACGCGCTGGCAGCCGCGCGCGATGTCGGCGAGCTGCTCCCCGCCCTCGAGCTTCTGCACCTCCGGCCGGGCGAAGATCGCGGCGGCACCGTCGCAGTCGAGCTCGTAGATGGCCAGGCGCGCGCGCTCGAGGGCGACCGCGGGGTCGTCGACTTCCGCCCCCGTCAGCGCCTTGCGGGCGTCGTCGTAGTCGAGCCCCGCGATGAGCGCGCGCGCGCGGTGCGCGTCGTCGCTCTGCGCGCGAGTTACCGCGGGAGTCAGGCTCGCGAGAAGAGGGAGCGCGAGCAGGGGCAAGCGTCGCCATTTCATCGCAGCAGACCCTCCGCGTAGCGGTGCACCGCGTCCTTCAATCCGCCGCTCGCCGGCTGCCCGAGGCCCCGCACGACGCGCCGCCGGAACTCCTCGGGTCCCTTGTGCTCGCCCCGCTTGGGGATGGCCACCGGCCCGCCAGCGGGGTTCTTCGACCCGTCCGGGTCCGGCGATGGCTGGCTCGAATCGTCGTCTCCCGAGAGGTCCTGGCTCGCCTGCTCGAGCGCGCGTTGCGCCTCGCGCTGGTGCTCGAGCCCCTTGTCCGCCTGTCCCTCCTTCAGCGCCTGCGCCGCCTGCCGCGCCGCCCGCTCGGCGTCCTCGATCGACTCGACGGCCTGCTGCGGAAGCGACCCCTTGTCGCCGGCCCTTTGGCCCAGCTCGCGCGCCCGGTCCGCCAGCTTCCCCTCCTCGTCTCCGCCCTCCTCGAGCTGCTTCCTCGCGCGCTCGGCCGCCTTCTGGCGCATGAGCCTCAGCGCTTCCTCGGCCCATTTTTCCTCGGCGTCGAGCTTGCTACGGACGTCCTCGATGCGCTTGCCCTCCTGGCCGTTCGGGTCCTCCAGCCACGCGTTCTTTTGCAGGATCTTCTTCGCCTCGTCGAGCGACCCGAGCGAGCTTCGCCCGCTCTGCGCCGCTTCGTCCGGGTGCCCCTGCTCGAGCGAGTGGGCCATCTGCTCCGCGAGCTCCCGCGATGCGGCACCCTTGCTCGTCCACGAGTCGCTGCCGAGACCCACCGTCGGCAGCTCGCGCACCGCCTCGCGGATGGCCTCCGCGTGCTTCTTGGCCTCGTCCTTCAGCTGCTTCAGGTCCTCCTCGCTCGTCGCGCCCGCGAGCGCCTGATCCATCTTCCCGATCTCGCCGGCGTGGTCCTGGGCGAGGCGCTCCAGATCCTGCGCCGCCTCCTGTTGCGCCTGATCGACCTCGTCGCCCGAATCCTCGCCGTCCTCCCCCGGCGTCCCGTGGCCGCCTCCCGACTCCCCTCCCCCGCGCCCGACCCGGCCGCGCGCGCCGAACGACGGATCCGGCTCGCGGAGCCGCGCCGCCAGATCGCGCGCCGCCAGCTCCGCGTGGGGGTAGTCGTCCTCGTCCCGTGCGCGCCTCACCCGCGCGAGGTCGGCGTCCACGATCTCACCGATGTCGCGGCCGAGGGAACCCATGCGAAGCATGACGTGCCCGCCGTCGGCCAGGACCCCGGTGACCGTATCCATCTTCACGCGCAGCTCCAGCGCCTGTCGAACCGTCTCCGTGCGCATCAGCGATGCGCCATACGCGAGCTCGTCCGCCACGTCCGCGAGCTGCTTGGCCGACTCGCGCACGTCGTGGAACCCGAGGCCCCGGATGACGGCGTCGAGGACGAGCACGAACTTCTCCGTCGCCTTGACCGCTCCCAGGTGCGTCCCCACCGAGGGTGCGCGCGTCTCTGCGAGCACCGCGGTGCGCGCCTTCTGCGATTGCGCGGTCAACATGGCCCCGAGGCGGGACGCCACGCGCACGCCCCCGTAGGTCGCGTCGAGGATCGAGCGCAGCCGGGCCTCGTCCGCGTCGAGGTGCGTCTTCTCGTCCGCGACGAAGACCTTGCGGCCGGCCGCGTCGGCCGGCGGGTCGTTCCCGATGCGCCAGGCCAGCGTGTCGACCAGCTCGTCACGCAGCCCCCGCAGCGCGTCCAGGCGCCGCGCCTCGGGCTCGCCCACGATCGGCGGGACGAGGGTGAGCGGCGGGCTGGCCCCCCATTTGGGTCCCGTCAGTGGATCGTTGTCCTTCGCCTCGACGGTCACCTCGATGGGCGCGTGGCTCTTGCGGAGGAACGGATCGCGCAGCTTGAGCATCTGGCCGCCCTTGCTGCTCTGCGTCTCGCCGTCGAGGTGTGCGAGCACGCGGCGCTCTTCGCGCGTGCCCGACCGGAGGACGAGGTGCACCTCGCGGAGCCCGTGATCGTCGGTGGCCTCGTACTTGATCGGGAGGTCCTCCGTCTCGTCGAGGAGGCGTACGCTCCTCGGCGCCCCCTCGAGCGTGACGACCGGCGAGGCATCCGGGATCGACTGGAGAGCCAGGCCTTCGGGCTCCGGTACGACGACCTCCCCGAATCGCGCGACGACGTGGAGCGTGATGCCGAGGGAGAGCGGCCAGCGCGCCACGACCGCGCCCGCGCCGTCGTCGACGAACGGCACCTCGGTGGTCCCATCGCTGAGAAGGAGCCGGCGTCCCGCGTGCATGGAAACACCCCGGACCGTCACGGTCGTGCCATAGGGAAGCGCGAGCGGGTAGAGCGCCAGCTCGTGGTGCTCCGCCTCGTGGAGGTAGTCGGGCGGTCGGGCGACGACCTCGATGTCGTCGAGCCAGCGGATGGGCACCGGCGCCACGCCGCCACGCGCGATGAGGACGTCCCCCCCCTCCAGGACGGACCACGCGTTGGCGAGGGCGATGCCGAGGACGCCGATGCCGACGACGAGGGCGGCGACGCCGAGGACACGTGCCGTGCGAGCGGCCCGCTCGACGATGCGGTCGGAGGGGAGGAGCGCGAGGCTGCGCGTGATGTGGACGCGCGCGAGCTCGACGGAGGTCCCCTCCGCGCGCAGCTCTCCGCCGGGGCCGAGGAGCGACAGGGCGCGGAGGGCGCGATCGGCGCGGTCGGCGTCGACGGCGCGGGCGAGGCCGCGAACGATGCGGCCCGGGTCGCGGAGGCGGCGGAGCTCGAAGAGGCGCCACCCGATGGCGAGCAGGGCGCTCACGCCCATGGCGGTCGCGGCGAGGGCACGGTCGCGAAGCGTGCCGTGGCGCGCGAGGAGGAGCGCGAGGACCCAGGCGAGCCCCACGAGCGCGACGGCGAGCCGGCGTCGAGAGGAGCGGGTGACGGTGCGCCAGGCCTCGGCGAGCTGGAGGAGCGGCTCGATCAGGGGGGAGCGCACGGGTTCAGTCGGGAGGGTAGCAATCGGGGGAAGAAGGCGCGAGCCGGCGGATGAGGACGCAACTTCCCCGGTCGGCGTCCGACAAGGGATCAGAACAAGGAGCCCAGCCGGATGATGCCCGCCCACGACAGACCCACCGACGGCCGCGCCTTCGGGCCGTTCTACCCGCCGACGCTGCAGCCCGTGGTCGATCACGCCGAGCGCCTGTGGGGCCTCGTCGCGATCCACGAGCTCGCGCCCCCGAGCAACGAGTGGGCGTCCGCCTGGCTGCACGGGCGGTCCGAGGAGATCGCGAGCGTCGCGTTCGACGTCCTGCGGGGGTGGCGCTCGGGCGAGGTGTGCGAAGCGGTAGCGGCGGCCTCGCTCGAGGCTTACCTCGCCACCGTGCACCGGGGGCTGGCCGAGCACCTGGGTTGCCCGACCCCGGCGTGCTGCCGGCCAGCCCCCACCGCGACCGGTGGCCCGACGGGGCGGTCGCGAACGTACGACGCAACCCTGGAAGACGCCGCTGGCGTCGGTTCTGCGCGGGACCCCCTGCGAACCTGACGGCGCACCACCACGGCGGTGCACCCCGCGCTCGTCTCCGAGCTTCCCGTTCCGGCAAGACGGGACGGGAGAAGACCCCTCTCGCTTCCCGTGCCGGCGAGGCGGGACGGGAGAAGGCCCCTCTCAGCTCCGTGCCGGCGAGGCGGGACGGGAGGAGACTCCTCTCGCTTCCCGTGCCGGCGAATCGGGACGGGAAGAGCTCTCTCTCACTTCCCGTGCCGGCGAGACGGGACGGGGGGAGATCCCTCTGGCTTCCCGTGCCGGCGAGACGGGACGGAAAGAGGTCCCTCTCGCTTCCCGCGCCGGCGAGACGGGACGGGGGGAGATCCCTCTCGCTTCCGGGGCCGGCGAGACGGCACGGGAAGAGCCTATCCCCTTATCCCCTCCAGCTCTTCCTTCTGCGCTCGCGTCACGAGCTGCTTCATCGCGTCGAGCAGCGGACGCCCGTGATGGAGCACGTGGTGCACCTGCTCGGTGATCGGCATGTCCACGCCCCGCTGCGTGGCCAGCGCCCACGCCGCCGCCGACGTGCGGAACCCTTCGGCGACCGACTTGTGCTCCTTGACGTAGGCCTGCGGGTCCTTGCCTTCGGCGACCGCCATCCCGAGCCGGCGGTTGCGGGACAGCTCCCCGCCGCACGTCAGGAAGAGATCCCCCACCCCGGCGAGACCGAGGAACGTCAGCGGGTCTGCGCCGAGCGCCACACCGAGCCGGCTCATCTCCGCGAGCCCGCGCGTCGTCAACGCGGCGCGCGCGTTGAGACCCAGGGAGAGGCCGTCGCACGCGCCGGCCGCCACGGCGATGACGTTCTTCACCGCGCCTCCCACCTGGACGCCCACCATGTCGCCGCTCGTGTAGACACGGAACATCGGCGAATGGAGCGCGGCCTGCACGGCGCGAGCCGCTTCCATACGCGCGGACGCCGCAACGAGGTCCGTCGGCAGCCCCGAGGCCACCTCGCGCGCGAAGCTCGGGCCGGACAGCACCGAGAGTCGCCCGGGCGATACGCCGGGCAGCATCTCCCGCACGACGTCCGTCATCAGGGCGTGCGTCGTCTCCTCGATGCCCTTGGTCGCGACGACGATGAGCGCTTCGCTCGAGAGCTCCGGTGCGACCCGCGCCGCCACGGACCGCAGGTACTCCGACGGTGGAACGAGCACGACCAGCGCGGCGTCATGGACGACGGCCGCGACGTCCGTCGACGCGCGCAATCGAGCCGGCAAGGCGACGCCGGGGAGATAGGTCGTGTTCTCGTGGCGTCGCGTGACTTCCTCGGCCACGTCGGGCTCCACCGCCCACATCGAGACGTCGTGGTCCAGGCGGGCGGCGTGGCACGCGAGCGCCGTCCCCCATGCGCCACCGCCCACCACCGCGACCCGCACGGGCTAGATGCTCCCCGAGCTGCCCGCCGGGGGCGGAGGAGGCGGCGGCCACGCCGGGAACGCCGTCGGGAAGCCTGGGGGCAGACCGAGCCCGCTCGGCAGCGCCGTCGGAAGCGTCGAGGGCAGGATGAAGGGAGGCGGCTCGCCACTGCCTGCGTCGGGCACGCCGTGCGGCGGGCGGCTGGACGGCCCCGGGCGCGGCCCTGGACCTGGCCCGGGCCCCGGACCCGGACGGCTCGGTGCCAGCGTCGGTACCGGCGCGCCGGTCGGCGATGCCGTCTCGATCGTCGGCGGGCCGCTGGAGGTCGGCGCCGCCGCCTCGGGCTGGGCAGTGTGCGTCGGCGGCGGCGGCGGCGGGTCGGAGCCCGACGACGGCGACCACGTGCCCGTCGCGACGAGCACCAGGACGACGCCGACACCGAGGAGGATGGGCAGCGCGATGAGGGCCGCGAGCCGTCCTGCGCCTCCCCCGCGTGACCGCCCCGCCGCGTTTTGCGGAGGAGACATCGCGACCCCCGCGTAGACCGGCGTCGCCGGCGCCACGGCCGCGAGAGGGCCGGTCATCGCCGTGGCCAGCGGAGGCGCGCGCTCGGTGTTCGGCGAGGGCTCGTGACCGCTGGCCGACGGGCTCGCCGGAACCTGCGCGGGGAGCCGCGCCGTTCCCCCGCGTCCCGCCTCGACGCCGGCGGCCACGTGCTGCGCCGAGAGGTTCTTCACGGTGCCCGTCGCCGTCATCTCCGGCGCGCTGACCGGCGGCGCCGGTGCGGCGGCCGACGTGGGCAACGGCCCCGTCGTCCCGGCACCGGCGCCGGTCAGGCGCTTGCTGATCGTCGCGGCGGCCTTCTCGAGCGCGAGGCGCATCTCGGTGGCGGAGGCGAAGCGCAGCTCCTGGCGCGCGGCCATCGCGCGGTGAACGAGACCCGCGAGCTCCCGCGGGGCGTCCGGGGCCGCCTGCACGAGCGGGATGATCTCCCCGCGCTCGACCTTGAGCGCGATGATGCGCGCGTCCTCGCCGTTGATGGGGCGTGACCCCGCGATCATCTCGTAGAGCATCACCCCGACGGCGTAGATGTCGGCCCGCGCGTCGACCTTGTCGGCGCTCCGCGCCTGCTCCGGCGCCATGTACTCGGCGGTGCCCATCACGACGCCCGCGACGGTGAGCTTCTTCTCCTGGGGATCGGTGCGGCGCGCCTTGGCGATGCCGAAATCGATGAGCTTGAGGAGCGGCTTGCCCCCGCTGAACGTGACGAAGACGTTCTCCGGCTTGAGATCACGGTGGATGACCCCAAGCGCGTGCGCCGCCTCGAGCGCCTCGAGGATCTGCAGCGTGTAGTCGCACGCGGTCGCCACCGGGATGCGCCGTTGCCGCTCCATGACCGCCGAGAGCGGCTCCCCCTCGAGCAGCTCCATCACGATGTAGGCGTCACCGTCGGACGTGCGGTCGACGTCGGTGACCTGCACGACGTGCGGGCTCCGGATCTGCGCGGCGACGCGCGCCTCCTGAAGGAATCGCTCGACGAGACCGGTCCGGCGCCCGAGCTCCGGATGCAGGACCTTGATCGCCACGCGCGACCCGAGCACGGTGTGCTTGCCCTCGTAGACCGAGCCCATGCCGCCGTCGCCGAGGAGGCGGAGGATCTGGTACTTGCCGTTGACGAGGCTGCCGATGCCGATCACGTGTGGTACGGCCAGCCTAGCATTGCCTGCCTCGAGTCCGCGCGCGCCGCGAAGGCGTTGTACAAGGAGCGATGCGCATCGCCCTCTTGCTCGACAAGGCAGGATCCGGGGAGCCGGCGACCGCCAGCGAGCTCGCGACTCATCCGGACGCACGGCTCCTTCTGCTGTCGCACGCGGACCGGGCCGCGCACGCGCTCGGCATGGCGATGCACGCCTACGGGGCGAACGACGACGACGTGATCGTCGTCCGACCCGTGGGCGACGGCCCGATCGACGCCGGCACGTGGCAAGAGGTCTACTCGGCGCGCGCGGCGACGCTCGACGACGACGCGGCGGTGGAGCGGCGCATCGCCGAGGCATCGCGAGCGCTCGACGAGGGGCGCCTCGACGACGCCCACCGCGGCTACGCGCGCTGCGACGTGCTCCTCGCCGGCGAGCGGGGGCCCCGGCGGGCGGAGGTGCTCACGTGCCTCGCGCGCGTCGCGGATGCGCGCGGAGTCCCCGACGAGGCGGCGCGCCACCTCGAGCTCGCGCTCGCGATATTCCCGATGCACCGAGGGGCGGTGGCGATGCGGCGAGAGCTGGCGCGGCGCGGCGGAGACGCCGAGGTGGCGGCGGCGATGACGCGCCGGCTCCTCGCCTTCGCGAGCGCCGACGACGAGCGCATCGCGCTGCTGACCGAGGCCGCCGAGCACGGCCTGCGCGTCGCGGTCGACGCCATGAACGCGGCGCTGCGGATCCGCCCGCGGGATGCGCTCCTGCTCGATCGCCTGCGCGCCGTCCACGAGGCGACCGCGGACTGGCCACGCGCGGTGGACGTGGCGGTGGCCGCCGCCGAGCAGATCCGCGAGCCGCGGGCGCGGGCGCGGGCGTTCGTGGCCGCGGCGGAGACGAGCGCGGCGCGGGCCAAGAACGTCGGGCGCGCGGTGGCGCTCTACGAGGCGGCCATCGCCGACGACCCGGAGGTCCCGGGCGCGTTCGACGCGATCGAAGAAGTGCTGCTCGGCGAGGGGGACTTCGCGGGTGCGGAGCGGGCGTACGTACGGCAGCTGGCTCGGCTCGCGGGGCGGGGGCCGGCCGAGGCGTCGCTGCTCGACCGGCTCGCGCGCGTCCGCGAGGTCCACCTCGGCGACCGCGCGGGCGCCATCCAGGCGCTCGATCGGTTGGTTCTGCTGCGCCCCGACGACGTCGATGCGCTCACTCGCCTTGCGCGCCTGCTGGAAGAGAACGGTGAGGACGCGCTGGCCGTCCGCTGCCTCGAGGTCGCCGCGCAGTACGCGCCCACGCGCGCCGAGACC
>JBEKGQ010000202.1:0-9938 GCA_050012715.1 Polyangiaceae bacterium | reverse complement strand
CGGGCCACGTCCTCGAGCGACGAAGCGTCGCTGACGAAGGTGCGCAACGGGAAGGCATCGACCTGCGGGTCGCCGGCGGGGAGCGCGAGGGCATACTCGTCGGAGATGTTGACGTGCCCGAAATAGAGCGGCTCCGACGCGGTCGCCATCTCGAGCTGCGCGCCGCCGGCGCGGGCCACGACGAGGAGGTGATGCTCGAACCGCCCGGGTCTCGCCGCGAGGTCGAGCAGGTTGGTGCGCCGGGGTGCGCTCACGCGAACCGCTCCTGGATCCACGGGACGACGACGTCCATGAGCCTCTCCACGTCCGGCGCCGCCGTCTCCCCGAAGTCGGGCTCGAAGTAGTGCCGCGCTCCCTCGATGCGCACGAGGCGCTTGTCGGACGCTGCGGACGCCTCGAACACCGGCCGGATGTCCCGGTCGAAGTACACCTCGCGGTCGCGCGCGGCGTGGACCACCAGCGTGGGCTCGTCGATGCGCGCCGCGTTGGCCACGAGGTCGGCGTTCGACGACAGGCCGGACCAGGTCGACAGCCAGGCGCGTGGCGTGCACGTACGGGCGAAGCCCATGGCGGTCATGTTCATCAGATCGGGGCGGTCGCTGAGGAGCGAGCCGTAGTCGCGGGTCGCTCCGTGAGGGTCCGCGTCGAGGGACGGGTCCGTGAAGGCCGGATTGGCCATCGTCCGCTCGACGAGCAGGATCGGCTCGTGGGCGCGGCGCCGCTGCGCGCCCTGTCGTTCCTCGAAGGGACGCGCGTCGAACCCCGGCGCATCGGTCTCCTCGACGGCGCGGGCGTGCGCGGCCAGCAGGCTGCGGGCCCGCTGATCGATGCGACGGACGCGCTCGACCTGACCCGCTCGGACGCGCTCCACGAAGTCGGGCGAGTACGCCGACGGGCTGGGCGGCTCGCGGAAGCCGTTCCGCGTGTCGTAGATGTCGAGCTCCGAATCGCTCGCGAACGGGTTCGCCTCGTCGACGACGGCCGCGTCGATCGACCGCAGGAGAACCTGCCCCTGGCCGCGATGCGCCGCGACGAACGCGACGCCATCGGCCGGAGTCATCTCCGCCGTCGCGAACCGGGTCGGCGTGCCTCCCGGGGAGCGCTCCAGCCGCTTCGCCGCCGGGAGCTTTGCCTGCGCCTGGTAGAGCCCCGCGAGCGAGCCGCCGCCGCAATTGCCGAGCAGGATCACCCGCTCCGCGCCCGCTTTGCGCCGCAGCCACTTCACGCACGCGGCCACGTCGAGGACGAGCTCCTCGTGCTCGCAGCCCGTGTCGTTGTTGACGTGCCGGCTGTTCGCCGCGAGGACGCCGAACCCCGCCGCCACGAGGCGCGGCACCGTGTAGTGGTGCGTGAAGTCGACGCGCGGATGCATGACGACGATGCCCACGCGTGGCGCCACGGTCGCCGCCGGGGTCCAGTGGAGAGCGCGGATCTGGCGGTGGTCGTCAGTGCGGAGCGCGAGCGAGGCCACGCGCGCGTCGTCGGGCGGCCGGCGGAACCAGAACGGGAAGCCGCCCCAGTACGTCCTGGCGACAAGGATCATTTCTACCGAAGCGTACCCCCATCGGGCCGGATCGGTCGGCTTCGCGCGTCCTGCCTCTAGGGCGTGAACCGCAGCGAGTAGCTGACCATCGTGAGCCCCTTCAGGTTCCGCTTGAAGTCGATCTGCTCGAAGACGGCGACGACGCAGTCCTTGAAGGCGGCCGGATGAATCGCGGTGCGGGGGTTCGACACCTTCGCGCGGCCGCCCTCGGGCTGGATGAGGAGGTCGACGCCGAAGTCGCCGCCCTTCGTCGGGTCGTCGACCTTGGCCCAGCACGCGCGCACCTCGTCGAAGTGAGGGGCGACGCTCTCGGCGATGGGCGCCTTGTTGAGGGCGTCGTTGGGGCCGCCGCCGATGTGCATCCCGATGTTCTCGACCTTCACGCGCGGAAGCGGCGGCGGGGAGGCCGAGGCGGTGGGCGGAGGTTCAGCCGCCACGCTCGCGGCGGGAATCGGCGTCGTGCTCGCAGAAGGGGTCGCGCTCGCGGCCGGTGCGGCGCTCGGGGCCGGAGCAGCGTTCGTCCCGGCCGATGCCGCAACCACGGGCTCGGGTTGCGGCATCGGAGTGGACGGGGCGCGATCGCACGCCGCGCTCGGCAGGACGATGGCGGCCAGGGCCGCAAGGCTGAGGAGGCAGGCTCGAGTGCTCATCGGCGACTTTCTTCTACAGGAAAACGTGGGATAGTCCCCGGCCATGACCACCACGACCGTTCCCGAGAAGTACCTTCCGCTACTGACGCAGAAGAAGGCCCTCGCCGCGCTCGCGACGCTGATGCCCGATGGCTCACCGCAGGTGACGCCGGTATGGTTCTTCTACAAGGATGGGAAGTTCCTCGTGAACACCGCCCGCGGTCGGGTCAAGGAGCGGAACATGAAGCTCCAGACGCCGGTGGCGCTCTCCATCGTCGACCCCGAGAACCCGTACGCGCACGTCTCGGTCCGCGGGAAGGTGGTCAAGGTCACCGAAGAGGGCGCGGACGCGATGATCGACGCGCTCGCGATGAAGTACCTCGGCAAGGAGAAGTACCCGTTCCGCCAGCCGAACGAGGTCCGCGTCGCGTACGAGATCGAGCCGATCTCCGTCAACGCGATGGGCTGACGTCGATGCCGACCGCAGCGCTCTCCGACGACGAGGCCCTGGCGATCGCCGATGCAACCGGCGAGGCGGCGGCGGAGATCCGCGCGGCGGCGGCGGCCACGCGCGACCGACTCTTCGGGCGGACGGTGACCTACTCGCCCAAGGTGTTTCTCCCGCTGACGAACCTCTGCCGCAACCACTGCGACTACTGCTCGTTCCGCCGCTCGCCGGGCGATGCCGGCGAGTGGACGATGACGCCCACGGAGATCGACGAGCAACTCGTCCGCGCGCGCGAGCTCGGGTGCGCCGAGGCGCTCTTCTGCCTGGGGGACAAGCCGGAGAAGGCCTTCTCCGCGTATCGCCGCACGCTGGCCTCGCTGGGGCAGACGAGCACCGTCGAATACCTGCACTGGGCAGGCGCGAAGGCGCTCGGCCACGGCCTACTGCCGCACACGAACGCGGGGCTGCTGACGGACGCCGACATGATCCGGCTGAAGGAGGTCAACGTCAGCCTGGGTCTGATGCTCGAGTGCTCGAGCCCGCGCCTGTGCGAGCCGGGAATGCCGCACCACAAGGCGCCGGACAAGCGACCCGACCGGCGGTTGGCGATGATCGAAGCCGCGGGTCGGCTGCGAATACCGTTCACGACGGGGATTCTCGTCGGCATCGGGGAGACGCGGCGCGAGCGGGTCGAGAGCCTGCTGGCGATCCGGCGCCTGCACCGGGAGCACGGGCACATCCAGGAGGTCATCGTGCAGAACTTCCGCTCCGTCCCGGGGGTCCCCATGGAGCACGCGCCCGAGCCGGCGGACGACGAGGTGACGCTCGCCGTCGCCATGGCCCGCCTCATTCTCGACCCCGACGTCTCGCTCCAGGCGCCCCCGAACCTCAACCCGGCCTCCGCCGAGGCCCTCCTCGCGTCCGGGCTCAACGACTTCGGCGGCATCTCCCCCGTCACGCCGGATTACATCAACCCGCGCCATCCCTGGCCGCACCTCGACGCGCTCGGCGAGGCGTGCGCGCGCGCGGGCTACTCGCTCCGGCCTCGCGCCTCCATCTACGACCGCTACGTCGAGGCGCCGGGCTTCCTCGACGCGCGCCTCCTCGCGCCGACCCGGGAGGTGCAAGCTCGCCTCGCGGCGCAACCCGGGAGCCTGCAGTGAGCCTCGAGCGAGTCTTCGACGACGTCCCGGGGGACGTGCGCCGCGCGCTCGACCGTGCGCTCGACGGGCGCGACGTCGGCGTCGACGACGCGGTGCTCCTCTGCGGGGTGCGCGGCCCCTCGCTTCACGCGCTGATCGGCGTGGCCGACCAGCTCCGCCGCGAGCAGGTGGGTGACCAGGTCGGGTACGTCGTGAACCGGAACGTCAACTTCACGAACGTGTGCGTGAAGGCGTGCCGCTTCTGCGCGTTCTCCCGCACCCGCCGTAGCGAAGAGGGCTATTTCCTGCCGACCGAGGAGATCGTGCGGCGAGCGCTCGAGGCCCAGGCCTTCGGGGCGACGGAGATCTGCATCCAGGCCGGCCTCGCCCCGGGGGTCGACGCGCGTTTCTACATCGACCTCGTCCGCGCGCTGAAGACCGCGGCCCCTTCCCTTCACATCCATGCGCTCTCCCCCGAGGAGGTGAAGTTCGCGGCGACCGAGAGCGGCTGGTCCTTCCGGCGCGTGCTCGAGGAGATGAAAGAGGCCGGCCTCGGCTCGCTCCCCGGCACGTCCGCCGAGGTGCTCGACGAGCGGGTACGCGCACGGATTGCACCCGGGCGCATCACGACGGCCGAGTGGATCGACGTCGTGACGACCGCCCACGCGGTCGGCCTCCGCACCACGTCCACCATCATGTACGGCCACGTCGAGACGGACGTGGAGCGCATGCGGCACCTCGATCTGCTCCGCTCCATCCAGCGCGAGACGGGGGGGTTCACCGAGTTCGTACCGCTCTCCTTCGTCCACGAGGAGGCGCCGATGACGCTCCGGCACCAGGTGCCCGAGCTCCGGCCGGGGCCGACCGGCGATGACGTCATCCGCCTCTACGCCATCTCGCGCTTGATGCTCGGCACCACGATCCGCAACCTCCAGGTCTCCTGGGTGAAGGACGGGATGCGCCAGGCGCAGTGGCTCCTCTCGTGCGGGGCCAACGACTTCGGCGGGACGCTCATCAACGAGAGCATCTCCACGTCGGCCGGGGCTACCTACGGGCAGCTCCAGACGCCGGCCGCGCTGCGACGCGCCATCCGCGACGCGGGCCGCATCCCCGTGGAGAGGAGCACGCGCTACGACGTGCTACGCGCTTTCCCGCGCGAGCCGGGCCCCGACGAGCGCGGTCCGCTCGACGCGGTCGACGACGCCGAGGCCGTCTTCGGCAGCTACGACAAGCTGACGCGGGACGAGCGCTTCAAGTTCCGACTGCCGGTCGCGGCGTCGTGAGCTCGCGGTGATCGGCGGGGACGTCGACGTCGAAGGCGACGCGCTCGCTCTCGACGACCGCGACGCGTAACCCCGCGGCGCGCGCGACGGCGTCGTGGGCAGCGAAGCTGTCGTCCCGGCCGAAGCAGGTCGCCATCGCCGTGGGCGGCGAGAGGGCGAGGGCGTTGGTGTGGCGGCCGAGGTGGTCGCGGACGAGGGCGACGTCGTGGTCGCCGAGGGCCGCGAGGAGCGCCCTCACGTCGCGCGGCTCGACGCGGGGCAGATCCGCCATGAGGACCACCGCCGTCGCGGCGCCTCGGGACGCGACCTCGGCGAGCGCGCGATCGACGACGTCGGCGAGCGAGCCCTCGCCGCGGTCGCGGAGAACGTGCGCCCCACGGGATGATGCGAGGGCGGCGACGTCGTCCCCACCGGTGGCGACGAGCACGCCGTCGAGCTCCGAGGCGTCCAGCACGTCGAGCACGTGCTCGAGGAGGCGCCGCGCGAAGCGGGCGCGCTCGTCGTCGTCGAGGACCGGGCGCAGCCGCGACTTTCCGTACTGCCAGGACTTGGCCGGGACGATGGCCCACGCCGGGCGCTTCATCGCGCCACCTCGGCGGCGAAGGTGAGCACCGCGCGCGCCAGGCGCAGGCGGTCCTCGCGCGTGCGCATCACCGTCGACTCCGCGAGCACCGGGATCGAAGGGACGGTCGCCTCGTCGCCGCGCTCGACGACCATCGCCCGGAGCAGCCCCCGGTAGTGACGCGCCACGGCGCCGGCCGACGCGGCCTCGCCCGTGAGCTGCGGGATCATCGTCCCCAGCGGTCCCTTGATGGCGGCGCCGCCTACGATGGGGCTCAGCGCGACGACGGGCTTCTTCTCGAGGGCCTCCCGCACGCCGTCGAGGCACAGGATGGGATCGACCGACACGTACGGGTTGGACGGCCCGACGATGACCACGTTGCACGCGTCGATGGCCGGGACGACCCCGGGCGCCGGCGTCCTCCCGCCCTCGAAGCGGACCGCCTTCACCGCCGGCTCCGCGCGCCGCTTCACGAACCACTGCTGGAACGGCAGCGTCCCGTCCGCGACGGTCTCAATCATCGTGGCGAGCGGTGCGTCGCTCATCGGCAGCACGGGGTGCGGGATGCCGAGCGCGCCGCACAGGCGCGCGGTGATCGCCGAGAGCGGCTCGCCCGCCCGGAGCCACTCGGTGCGAAGCAGATGCGTCGCGAGGTCGCGATCCCCGAGCCCGAACCAGGCGGGCCCACCGTAGCGCTTGACCATGCCGAGGCCGGCAAACGTCTCCCCGGTGAGGCCCCAGCCGCGGTCCTCGTCGGCGAGGCCGGCGAGGGTGTACATCACGGTGTCCAGATCGGGCGACACGTTGAGGCCGAGGTGGACGAAGTCGTCCCCGGTGTTGACGATCGCGGTCAGCGATCCCGCCGGCAGCGCGCGAGAGAGACCGTCGAGGAGCCGCGCGCCGCCGACGCCGCCGGAGAGAGCCACGATTTTCAAGCCAGCCTCCTGCCGGAGCCTGGCTCAGACAATCGGCTCGCAAGCTCGCCGGGTATGTTCATGCGTAGAGGTCCTCCTTCGAGCTGCGCAGCAGAGGGGCCGCGCCCTCGTCCGACGGATCGAAGCGAAGCCCACGCACGAGGACCAGCGGGCGACGCTCGGCGGCCTGACCGGCCACCAGGTCCGCCACCGCCGCCACCTGGTCGGCCAGCGCCGTGATCGTGTTCTCGAGCACCCGCCCGAAGAGGTCCGGCTCTCCACGGCGATCCCACACCGGTGGCAGCCCGGAGACGCCGATGGCCACGCCGACCGTTCCCACGCGGAAGGGCCGCCCGAACGAGTCCGTGACGACCACCCCGACGCGCGCCCCGGACTCCGCCTCGACGTGCGCCCTCACCCGCGCCGCGGACGCGTCCGGCGCCTCCGGCAGCAGCAGGGCCCACGGTCCGCTCCCCGGCGGCGCGTCGGGCGGAACGGCGTTGCTCGCGTCGATCCCCGCGTTGGCCACGACGAAACCGAGCCGGTGCCGCACCACGAGCACCCCGGGCGCCTGCCGCGAGACGGCGGTCGACTCGCGGAGAATGAGCTCCACCTGCTGCGCGTCCTTGCCGACCGCCTTCGCGAGCTCGACGGCGCGCGCCGACGGCTCGACCCGGGGTAGCTCGACGAAGCGCCCCTCGGCGCGCGACAGGAGCTTCGACGTCACGACGAGAACGTCTCCGTCCGCCACCGTGATGCCGGCGCCCCGCAGCGCGCGCCAGACGAGCGCCGGCACGTCGTCCCCCCGCCCGACGAGGGGAAGGCCGGGAATGGCCAGGGCCTCGAGGCGATCGCTGCAGGTGATCATGCTAGGGGTTCCCGCGGAGGTACGACGAGAGGATGCGCATCGGGATCGTAGGCGGCACGGGCAAGCAGGGTAGCGGCCTCGCGGTGCGCTGGGCGCGCGCGGGGCACACGATCATCCTCGGCTCGCGCGACGCGGCGAAGGCGAAGGCGCGCGCCGCCGAGCTCGCGGTCGACGGGCTGGCGATCGACGGGACCGACAACGTGTCGGCCGCGCGCGAGGGCGAGGTCGTCGTGCTGACGGTGCCGTACGAGTCCCACGCGGAGACGCTCCGCGGCGTGGCGGAGGCCTCCGCCGGGAAGATCTTCGTCGACGTGACCGTCCCGCTCAAGCCGCCGAAGGTGAGCCGCGTGCAGCTCCCCGCCGGGCAGGCCGCCGCCCTCGAGGCCCAGGCCATCCTGGGCGCCTCGGTCCGCGTCGTCGCCACGCTTCATCACGTCAGCTCCACGCACCTGGCCGACCCGTCGCACCACATCGAATGCGACGTGCTCGTCGTGGCCGACGACGCGGGCGCCAAGGCGACGGTCATCGGCCTCGTGCGCGACCTCGGCCTGCGGGCGCTCGACGCCGGGCCGCTCGTCAACGCCATCGCTCTCGAGTCGCTCACGCCGGTCTTGATTCATATGAATCGCGTCTACAAGAGCCAGGGGGCGGGGATCGTGTTCACCGATCTCCCGGGCGCCGACCAACGTTAGGCGCCGGTGCTGAATAGCACAGGCGCCCGGCCTCGCTCACGACCCCGGTAGGCGTGCTCAGTGCGGCGTCGCCGCGAGCGCGGCCGCGGCCTGCTGCAGCTGGGCCGCCAGTGGATTGGCGGGCCCCAGCGCGGCCGACCGCGCCGCCGCCTCCTGCACGAGGGCGACGCCGTCGGGCCGGTGAAGGCGGACCTTCACCATCCCCTCGGTGAAGAGCGCCGTGATCCCCTGCTCGCTGCCGGCGCCCATGACCAGCCGCACGCGCCGGCTGGTCTCGACGGCGAGCGGCTCCGCCTCCTCCGCTTTGCCCGCCGCGAGAAGCCCCCCCGCCGCCAGCGCGGCCAGGTCGAGCGCGACCGGCGAGTACGCACCGTAGACCGTGTCGACCCGGTGATGCAGGTCGACGAGCTTGCGCGCGCCGACCTCCGGTTTCGTGGATCGCAGATCGAGCTGGGCGACCACCACGTCGACGCGCACCGTGGCGAGGTCGTCCTGCCCGAGGGCGCGCGCATAGACCTTCGCCCGGGAGCGCATCGTCTGCACCGCGTCGTGGGCGCCGGGCCCGAGGTCGATGCCCACGAGCAAGTTGAGGAGCTCGTCGACCGCGGGATCCACCGGTGCCGCCGGGTAGTGACTCGGCGTGAGGACGTTCGACCCCCCGACGCCGGTGGTCCGGATCTGTTCGGCGAGGGCGCGGGTCGCCGTCTCGCGGGCCGCCGGCATGTTCCCGGCCTGGTATTGCCCGATGGCGATGCCGCTCATCAGGTGAAGGCAGAAAGCGCTGTGGGCGCCGAGCTCGCGACGGCACGGCTCGAGGGTGAGCTGGCCGAGCGCGATCGCATCGCGCGGCCGGCCGGCCTTCGAGTAGAGGATGACGAGGTTCGCCCGCGACTTGAGCTCGAACGCGCTGTCCTTCCCGAAGCGCTTCGCGCTGTCGGCCACCACGGCCTCCAGGACCGAGATCGCTTCGGGGTTCTTGCCGAGGTAGAGGAGCGCGTTGGCGAGCGAGGCTCGAAGGATGAGGACCTCGGGGTGGTCCTTGCCCACCGCTTCGGACATCGTCGTGATGGCGCTCTCGAGCATCGGCAGCCCTTCCGCGTGCCCCGAGCTCGCGAGCGCGAGGCCGACGAGCGAGTGGGCCCGTGCCTGACGGACGACATCGCGCGGAAGGACCTGCCGGCAGAGCGCCTCGGCGCTCGTCGCGGCGGCGGCGGCGCTGGGATAGTCCCCCTGCTGGAGGGAGGTCTGCGCCTGGTTCACCTGCGCGTCGACGTCGATGGCGCCCTTTGTGTCCGAGTCCGTCGTGACGGAGGCCGACTTCGCGCTGGCGGCCATGAGCGCGCCGTTCTCGGTCTCGGCGAGCTGCATCAGCATCTCCTCGTACGACTGCGCGCGGTGGTGCGCCTCGACCGAGAGGGCCTGCTCGATGGCCTGCACGTAGTAAGCGCGTGACGCCTTGTGGTCGTTCGCCCTCGC
The DNA here is from genome assembly GCA_050012715.1 of Polyangiaceae bacterium. GTDB lineage: Bacteria > Myxococcota_A > Polyangia > Polyangiales > Polyangiaceae > Palsa-1150. The sequence continues at coordinate 381 of JBEKGQ010000202.1, read as the reverse complement.
CATGAGGCCCGCGGCGTTGACGAGGAACGCGTCGTTGTCCGGCTCGATGCGCAGCGCCCGCTGGATGAGCGCGAGGCCCTGGGGGAACTCGCCCTGGAGGATCTTCTGCGAAGCACGTTCGTTGAGCGCGAGGGCGTCGGCCGTCGTCGCCGGCGGCTCCGCGAGGGCGGTGCTCGACGCCGCGAGCACGCCGGTCACGAGGAGGGCGCCCACCGCGAGGCTTCGACGGCGGCGGAGGACGACGAGCAAGGCGAGCGCGCCGAGGGCCGCCACGGCGATCGGCTCCGCGCCGTCGTCCCCCGGCACGCTGGAGCACGCGCACCCCGCGCGCGGATGCACGGCGAGGAGCGGGGCGGCGGAGGTCGTCGACTCGACGATGGG
>JBEKGQ010000201.1:0-9939 GCA_050012715.1 Polyangiaceae bacterium | reverse complement strand
TCTCAAGCGCGCGGGCGGGCTCGCTTCGCCCGAGATTCGGTTGCAAAGCCCGGCGGGGGATGCGACGGACCTTTCCGAAGGGCTCGCGCGCTCTCGGCATTGGTGACTTCCGTCACCACGCCGTGCCCGAGCCAGTCGCGAACGGGTCCGAGGCTTCCGTCGCCCCGCCGCGCAGGCCCCCCAGGGGGCCGGCTCCTCTCGTCACTTTCGCGGAAAGGGCACGCCTCACGCGTGCGTCATTTGCCCTTGGCCTCACCGTTCAGCGAAGCACTCTCCACCCTCAACGACCGCGCCCTCCGTCGCCTGCTCGGGGCGAGAGCGTATCTTCGCGGTTACGACTACGTCCGCCGGCACGCGGTCGACAACGTCGTCATCGAAGAGGCCGCCGCGCGGGGGAGTGTGCGCGGAACGGACTCCGAGCCGTACAAGGTGACGTTGCAGCTGGCCCCCTCGGGCTTCACCTCGACCTGCACGTGCCCGGCCTTCGCGTCCAGCAACGGGGGGCACTGCAAGCACGTCGCCGCGCTGCTCATCGCCCTGCGCGACCAGGCGCGCGGAGCCCAGCCGCGCCCGGCGGCGCCGGCGCCGCCGCCGGCGGCGTCGACCAACGGCGTTCACTACACGGTTCACGGAGGGACGGTTCACGTGGCGGGAGTCGAGGGCGAGGGCCGGCGCAGCAAGCGGGCACGAGCCCGGGCGATGAAGGGCGGCGGCGGCGGTGGCGGCGGCTCGCCGCAGCACATGGCGCACAATCCGCGCATCTTCACGCCGAACAGCGCGACGGGGGTGGATGCGTGGCTCCCCGAGCCGATGCCGCCCCCCCCGAAGCAGATCGAGTACCGGCTCCAGGTGAAGCAAGTCGGCCACGGTGGGGGGGGCAGCGGGGGCACGCTCAGCATCACCGTCCTCGATCCCGACGCGCGGCAGCCGCTCCTGCCGACGACGCTGCTCCTCGGGCAGGATCAGCACCCGACGCCCGATCGCGACGCGATCCGCCTGCTCGCCCGGTTCGAGAACCAGGGACCGCGACGGGTCGGCATCGACGTGCGGGGCGAGGACGCGAGCGAGCTCCTGCCGCATCTCAAGGGGCGGCGCGTCATCGTCGAGCCGCAGATGATGGAGCTGCGCTTCGGCGACGAGCCGATGAGGCCGCGCTTCGACCTCGAGCTGTCCCCGGACGGGACGCAGATCCTCGTGAAGACGTCGTTCCAGCGGCAGGGCGACCCGCGCAAGTTCACGACGACGAGCGGCGCCTGGTTCGAGGGGAGCCCGGGCTGGTACGTCGACGCGCAGGAGGGCTGGGCCCGCCCGGTCGACCGCCGCGTCTCGCCGGCGGCCATCCGGCGGCTGCTGCGCCTGCCCGTCATCGCGGAGCCGGTGGAGCGATTGCCGGACCTCGTGATGCAGGGCCTGCCCAAGGTCGCGCTCGAGATGGGCGCCGAGCTGCCCGAGCTCTCGCAGGTGGCCGACGTGGTCGATCTCGTGCCGACGTTCCGCGTCGCGGCGGGAGGGTCCCTCGTCGAGGCGCAGGTGAGCTTGCGCGCCGCCTACGAGGACGTCGAGATCGACGTCCGCGCCGACGGGATGACGGTGCCGGTCATCGTCAAGCCGCCGGAGGGCATGAGCAAGCGCGCGAAGTGCATCCGGTGCGACATCGCGGCCCAGCAGGACGCCGCGGGCAAGCTCCGTGACCTCGGCCTCATCCCGGCCGAGGACGGCAACAAGTTCGTCGCGCGCGGCGACGACGCGATCCGCTTCTGGACCGAGGGCCTGGCGACGCTGCCCGACGACTGGGACCTCTACGTGCCGGACGACCTCGTCGAGGTGCAGGTCCGCGACGAGGCCCTCAGCGCCAACGTGCGCGTCGGCAGCGGGGTCGACTGGCTGTCCTTGCGCATGAACTTCGAGAGCGAGGGCGTCGCCGTCACGCAGGAGGAGCTCGCCCGCTGCCTCACCGAGGGCCGCAAGTACGTCCGCCTCTCGGACGGGACGTTCGCGAAGCTCGATCCGGCGAAGGTGCGCGAGGTGCTGCAGCGCCAGGCCGAGATCCTCGCCACCGGCGGCGGCAACGGGGGCAAGCTCCCGCTCTCGCAGGCCGGGCGCATCGAGGAGCTGCTGGCCCAGGTCGGGCGCGCGAGCGTCTCGGGGGACGCGAAGGAGCTCTTCAAGAAGCTCCAGAACATCGACGAGATCAAGGGGACGAAGAAGCCGCGCAACTTGAAGGCGCAGCTCCGCCCGTACCAGGAGCAGGGCTTCCAGTGGCTCTGGTTCCTGCACGAGATCGGCTCCGGCGGCGTGCTGGCCGACGACATGGGCCTCGGCAAGACGGTGCAGGCGCTCGCGCTGCTCCTCGCGGTGAAGAACGAGGACGCGAAGATCGAGGGCAAGCGCAAGCCCTTCAAGGTGCTCATCGTCGCGCCGACCAGCGTCGTCACCAACTGGCTCCGCGAGATGGACAAGTTCGCGCCCTCGCTCCGCCACGCCCTCTGGCACGGCGCCGAGCGCAAGGAGCGTCAGGACGAGATGGAGGACGCGGACGTCGTCGTCACGAGCTACGCGCTCCTGCGGCGCGACGAGGAGCTCCTCAAGGAGATCGACTGGCGCTACGTCATCCTCGACGAGGCGCAGCAGATCAAGAACCCCCTGAGCGCCACCGCGCGCGCCGCCAAGCGCCTCCGCGCCGACCGCCGGCTCGCCCTCTCCGGCACGCCGATCGAGAACCGCCTCAGCGAGATCTGGTCCATCTTCGACTTCGTGTCGCCGGGGCTCCTCGGCCCGCTCGACAAGTTCGAGGAGCGCTACTCGCGCCCCATCGACAACGGCGACAAGAAGGCGGCCGAGCGCCTCCGCGCGACGATCCACCCGTTCATCCTCCGCCGCACCAAGTCCGAGGTCGCGCGCGACCTACCGGAGAAGATCGAGACCGATCAGTTCTGCGAGCTCACCGGCGAGCAGTCGTCGCTCTACGCGGCGGTGCTGAAGGAGGTGCGCGCGCAGGTCATGGGCGAGGTCGAGCGCCAGGGTCTCGCGCGGAGCCACATCATGATCCTCGCGGGCCTGACGCGCCTGCGGCAGGCGGCGTGCGATCCGCGCCTCCTCGGGTTGCCCCGCCAGTTCGGTGACGAGGATTCGGGCAAGCTGGTCGCGCTGCGCGAGCTCGTGCAGACCTCGGTCGAGGGCGGGCACAAGGTTCTCCTGTTCAGCCAGTTCGTGAGCATGCTCCAGCTCATCAAGCGGGCGATGGACGAGGACGGCGTCGCCTACGAGTACCTCGACGGGTCGACGAAGGACCGGGCCGAGCGCGTCGACAACTTCCAGCGCGACGACGGGCCGCCGGTGTTCCTCATCTCGCTCAAGGCGGGCGGCAGCGGGTTGAACCTCACCGCCGCCGACACGGTCATCCACTTCGACCCGTGGTGGAACCCCGCGGTGGAGGACCAGGCGACCGATCGCGCGCACCGCATCGGCCAGACCAAGGTCGTGACGACGTATCGCCTCATCGCCAAGGGCACCATCGAGGAGAAGATCCTCGAGCTGGCCGAGAAGAAGCGCGAGCTCGTGGGCGCCGTGCTGTCGGAGGACGTCGGTGGTGCGAAGAAGCTCACCAAGGGCGACCTCGACGACCTCTTCAAGTTCGACGACTGACACCGTGGTGCGGGCGCCGGCTTGGGGTGTACTCTGGCCTCCATGATCTGGCTCTCGAACTCGACGATCGCGCGGCTGCGCGACCAGCTTCGCGCCCGCGGCCAGCGGCCATCCATCGCCCTCACCGGCGCCAACGTGTCGCCCGAGGCGGCGGAGCTGATGGGCGTGGCGGCCGAGTACGGCCCCATCTGCGAGGCGATGTACCTGATGATGTCGGCCGACGGAAAGATCACGAACGACGAGCGCGACGTCCTCAAGGGCGCCCTGCGGAACCTCTCTGGCGACACGGTGCGCTCCGTCCACATCGAGGCGATGCTCGATCAGGCGGCCAAGCACGTCGCCGAGCAGGGCCGCGACGCGCGGCTGCGCGACGTCATCGGGCACCTCCACGAGGACACGGCGCGGGCCGAGGTGGCCTTCGTGCTCGCGGCGGCCATCGCCTTCGCGGACAACGCGATCGCCGACGAGGAGAACGAGACGCTCAACGCCCTCGCCGAGGGGCTCGGCATCGACGAGTCGCGCGCCGACGAGCTGCTCGACAGCGTCGAGGCCGATCTGACCGAACGCCCGGCCTGAACGGGGCGAGCAGGGCACCGCAGGGTGGAACCATCTCCCTCGTCCTCCGGCTCGCTGCTGCCGCCCTCCGACGGCAGCTTGCCGGTCCGGATCGGCGACTTCCGGGTGCTCCGCCGGATCGCCACCGGCGGCACGAGCGACGTCCTGCTCGCGCGCGCCGAGGGCCCGCACGGGTTCGAGCGCGTCGTTGTCCTGAAGCTGCTCCTCCAGGAGTTCCGCGACGACAAGTCGTTCGAGCGCATGTTCGCGCGGGAGGCCGCCGCCTATGCGCGCCTCTCGCACCCCGCGATCGTCAAGCTCTACGACTTCTTCTCCGACAACGGCCAGCTCGTCATGGTGCTCGAGTACGTGGACGGGATGCCGCTCCACAAGCTGCGCGCGCTCTTGAAGCCCTCGGCGGTGGCCTTCCACGACAGCGCCGCGATGTACGTCGCGTGGCGCATCTTCGACGCGCTCGCCGCGGCGCACTCGGCGAAGGATCCGCAGACGGGCGAGTTCGCGCCGGTCATTCACCGCGACGTCAACCCCTCCAACGTGCTCATCCCGTGGGACGGGCAGGTGAAGATCGCGGACTTCGGGATCGCCAAGGTCGGCGGGCTCGAGATGGAGAAGACGCAGGCCGGGTTCATCAAGGGCACGTACGGCTACATGGCCCCCGAGCAGGTCCGCGGCGAGGCGGTCACGGTCCGGGCCGACGTCTACGCGGGGTGCCTGCTCCTGTGGGAGCTGCTCGCGGGGCGAAAGGCGATCGTGCGGGGCCACGCGTCGGACTTCGAAGTGCTGCGCGCGATGGCAGAGCCGACGTTCCCGTCGCTCGAGGCGCTCCGGCCGGATCTGCCGATCGCGGTGCTCGACGCGGTCGCGCGCGGCCTCGAGCCGGACCCGGACAAGCGGTCGATCCAGGCCGAGGAGCTGGCGAGCACGCTGCGCCTCGCGGTCGGGATGGAGCAGGGGAGGCAGAAGCTCGTCGACGCGCTCGCGAGCGTGCGGCCGTCGGCGCCCGCGGATCAGGCGCCGACGACGATCTCGAACCGCCCCGTGCCGCGCCCGGTGGACTCGTCGGCGGACGCGACGATCCCGAATCCGGTCACGCTGCGCGGCACGTCGCCGCCCGGGCCCATCGCGCCGCCGCGGCCGGCGTCCACCCTGCGCCTGGGGAACCTCACGACGGGGGCGCCGCCGCCGGTGGCGGTGCGAGTGCCGCCGCCCGAGGCGCCCCTGCCGCCGCCGACGACCCCGGCGGCGCCGGCGACGAAGACGCTCGCGATGTCCGCGCGGCCGGCAGCGCCGCCGCCGCCTCCGCCGGCGACGACCCCGCCGGGGCCCCCGCCGGCGACGACTCCTCCCGCCCCGACGCCACCGGGCCCGACGACGACGACGCTGGCCATGCCCGCGCCGATCACCGTGCCGCTCCCGCCGACGAAGCCCCGGTCGGTCCCGCCGCCGCCACCGCCGGCGCTGCCGACGCCGTCGCCGCCGCCTCTGCGCGCCGCCTCCCGACCGCCTCCACCTCCGCCTCCACTCCCGCAGCAGTCGCAGCCGCCACCTCCGCCCCCTCCTCAGCTCCAGGCGCCGCCGACTCCTCTCGTCCTCAGCTTCTCGTCGGTGCCGCCGCCCGCCGCCGCTCCCGCACCTGCGTTCGCGCCTGCGCCCGCGTTCGCGCCCGCGCCCGCCTTCGCGCCCACGACCTCGCCCGCGGCCTGGCGGGTCGCCCCCGTCGCTCCCCGCCGGAGCCGCAGCCCCGGCATCATCGTCCTGCTCGTCCTCTTCTGCGTCGCCGCCTTCGCCGGGGCCTACATCGTCGTCTGGTCCCGCACGCGCGCCACCGCCTACACGCCGCCCTCGGCGACCCCGATCACCGCCACGACGGCCGAGAGCGTCTCTCCGGCGCCGGCGCCCACCGAGACCGCGACCGCCCCTCCCGCGGCTCCTTCCGCCCCTCCTCTCACCACGGTCGCTTCGGCGTCGACGAGCCCCGCGCCCACGCCCGCCCCGTCGGCCACCGCGCCGGCCTCGGCCCCCTCGGCGTCGGCCCCGTCCGCGATCGCCACCGCCGGCCCGGCTCCATCCGCCGCGTCGACCGCCTCCCCGTCCTCGACGACCGGCACCGTGACCGTCGCCCCCGAGCACGGAGGTCACCGCGTCTGGGTCGACAAGCACATCGTCGGCGAGTCGCCCGGCACGTTCACCGTGCGCTGCGGCTGGCGCAAGGTCCAGGTCGGGAGCCAGGGCAGCGTCCAGAACGTCCAGATCCCCTGCGGCGGGGACGTGGCCGTCCGCTAGCGTCGCCCGTCGTCAGAAGGTGCCGCGCAGCCCAGCCGCGCCGAAGCCGATCCACGGCTCCAGCCGCGACGTCGAGGTCGATGACGAGTCGTCCGCCGGCGGCTTCTCCGGCGTCGCGCTCGGCGCGGAGGCCGAGCCGTTCCCGGTCAGCAGGCCCACGACTCCGAGCACCGCGCCCGCTCCGGCGGCGATGAACGACACGGTCGACACCGTCGCCATCGACTTCGCGGAGCTGATGTCGCCGTCCTCCAGCGGGCCGCACGAGGTGCCGGAGCAGTACGGGGAGCTCTTGATGCTGCTCGTCTTCGACATCGAGAGGACGCCGGTGATCGCCCCCACGATGACCCCCGCGCCGGCGAGCCCGAAGCCGCCGATCATGAGCACCTTCGAGCCGCCCGACTTCTGCGTCGGGCCCTCGTCCGGCGTCGTCGCCGGCGTGTCCGTCGTCGCGCCCGCGGCGCCCGTCGCCGCGGCGCCCGCCGAGCCCCCGGCGGGCAGCTCCACCGCGAGGTCCTTCTTGTCCTTCTCCGCCAGGTCGATCTCCTGCTTCGCGTCGACCCCGCCGGCCTTGGCGACGACGACGTGATGCCCGGGGTTCAGCTTGCGCGGCTGCCCGAGCGCCTCCGCCGGGATGGCGGTGTCGTCGATCGTCACCGCCGGCGTCGTGCCCTCGGCGGCGTTCTTGACCGTCACCGTCAGCGACGGGATCCGCGCCGCGAGGTCGTCGCTCATCGCGGCCGCCGCATCGCGCGCGGCCTTGAACGGCGGCGGGTCGCTCGCGTTCTCCGCGATGCGCGTCACGCGAATCGCCGTCTCCCGCGCCTCGACGAGCAGCCCGAGCGCGGCCTGCGCCTTGGCCACCTCGAGCCCCGTCGTCGGCACGTGCATGATCGCGTCGGCGCCGAGGAACGCCTTCAGGGCGGCCTTCTGATCGCCCTTGTCGCGATCGGTGCGGCCCTCGGTCATCAGCCCGCGCGCCGTCTCGCGGTCGGCCGCCGACGGCTCGGCCGACGCGACCGCGGAGAGGGTGAGCCCCGCCGCGAGGAGAGAGGCCACGAGACACCTAGAAGCCATCGTCCACCTTCGGCTTGGTCTTGGGGGCCGTCACCGCCGGTGCCGCCGTGGCGGGGGGCGGCGTCCAGCGCGGGGGCGGGGGAGTCCAGAGGGGAACCTTGGGCGGGACCTTGGGCAAGGAGCTCGCAGCGTACGTCGGAATGCCGGCCGCGGCGCTGCTCGTCGACGGCGGCGGCGCGGCGTCGGTCGGGGCCGCGCTCGCGACCGACGTGGAGGCGCTCACCGTCGCGGTGGGCGCCGCCGACGCGACGACGCTCGGGCTCCCCGCTGCCGCCGCGGGCGCCGCCTTCGGCCGGAACACGGTGAACGACACGCCGGTCGCCGCGAGCGCTGCGACGCCGAGGAGCGCGACGACCACGACCATCCCCTTGCGCGATTTGGTCTGCGGGAGCTCGGGCTGCGACGCATCGAGTGCGGCGGACCCGAGCGTCGCCCACGACTGGGCGTTGGGCGGCGCCTCCGAGACGCGCGCGGTCAGCTTGGCGGCGTCGAACGGCGAGCCCTTCGGGACCGGCGACTCGGGCAGGGTGAGCGCCTCGCCGCGCCCGCCGGGCACCGAGTCCGCCGAGTGGAGCGGCTGCGGGATCGGGCGCGGCGCGCTGTTGGGCGTGATCACCGAGGAGCGATCCGAGACGGGACGCAGCAGATCCTCGACGCGCTTGCGCTCGGCCGCGGCGGCGAGCGCGATGTCGATCGCCTGCTTGCGCCGGTCCGCGCGATCGCTCAGGTGCTCGGCCGAGAACGTCGCCACGTCACCCGTGTTGGTGGGCAGCATGGCCTCGATCATCGCGTCCTCGATCGCCTCGCGGAGCTCGGACGCCGTCGCGTACCGGTTCTCCGGGGCGTGGGCGAGCGCCTTGCGCACCACGCCCGCGATCGACGGATGAACGCCGTGCGGGAGCGGTACCGGCGGGCGACCGGAGCCGAGGAGGTGCAGCGTCGCGAGCTGGTTGTCGCCCTCGTACGGCGGCTTGCCCGCGAGCATGTGATAGATGATGGCCCCCACCGCCCACACGTCGGCGCGACGATCGACGGGGCGGCCGAGCGCCTGCTCGGGGGCCATGTACTGGATCTTGCCCTTGAGGACGCCGGAGTTGGTATCGGTCCCCACGCGCGACCGCGCCTTCGCGATGCCGAAGTCGATGAGCTTCGCGATGCCCTTGGTGCTGACGAGCACGTTGTGGGGGCTCACGTCGCGGTGGACGATCTCGAGGAGGCGCCCGTTCGGATCCTTCAGCTCGTGCGCCTCGTGCAGGCCCGCGCACGTGTCGGCCATGACGCGGAGGACGACCCCGGTGGGGATCTTGATGCCCTTCTTCTGGCAAGCGCGGTTGAGCTTCGAGATGGCGTCGCCGTCGACGTACTCCATCGCGAGGTAGAGGATCTCGTGCTCCTCGCCGAGGTCGAGGATCTGCGCCACGTTCATGTGCTCGATGCGCGCCGCGATGCGCGCCTCGTCGAGGAACATCTCCTGGAACCGGATGTCGGCCGCGAACTTGGGCAGGATCGTCTTGATCGCGACGAGCTTCTCGAAGCCGTGCTTGCCCCGCTGCCGCGCGACCCACACGCTCGCCATTCCCCCCTCGGCGATGGGGCAGAGAAGCTCGTAGCGATCGAGCTTGTAGCCCGGCGCGAGCTGGTTACTGGAATGCGACGCGGCCGCCGTCACTGCTTTGCCGAAGACTAGCCCGTTTGTCGTCACTCTGGCAGAGGGCCACGGCGCATCGCCCACATGATCATGCGGCGCCATGCGCGCCTCTCGTGAAGTGTAGGCGTGGCTCGAGCGGTGGATGAGGCACCCTGGTCCAGTGGCCTTGGAGGTTTCCGTCGGCGCGCGTTGCCGCGCTGTGACGCGCGCCCTCGCGACGCGCGGGAAGCGGGTTGCCGGGAAGCGCCGCCGCTCCATGGCGGCGCTCCCCGGTCCCTCGGGAAGGCGTGGCCCTCAAGGGTTCACGCCGGTGTGGCGTCGACCTACTTCGTCGCGGTGCCCGGAGAGGGCGCGCTCGGAGCAGTCGACACCGTCGGTGCGGCCGGCGTCACCGGGGGTTCCGGTGAGGCCGGCGAGGCCGGCGAGGCCGCGGTCGGCGCGGTCACGGGGGTCACGATGATCCCCGTCACGTTGCCTTTGACGGTGAGCTTCTGCTTCTTGCTCGTCGTCCCACGCGCTTCGCGCGTGGCCTTGGCCTTCGCCGCGGCGGCCGCCTTCTCCTCGGTCGTCTTCGGCGCGGGCTCCTTGCGGGGCTCGAGGCCGAAGTCGGCGAGGATCGGGACGGTGTTGGCGAACGTGGCCTGGAGGTAGCGCTCGTAGATCTGGATGACCGGATCCGCTTGCGTCAGGACTCCCTGCAGCGTCGTCAACGC